>NZ_BRCY01000017.1:12801-81211 GCF_023708045.1 Halomonas sp. NCCP-2165 | reverse complement strand
TTCACCCCGCCCTTCACCCCGCCCTTCCGCCCACTCTCCCCCGGAGCCGGCAGCTCGCTGCGCCCTGACGCCACGAAATTGCGCTACATATTTTCATACACAACCTTTGTCTAGGTATCACATTATTGTCATCAACGCCGCACAGAGATACCGTGACCAGGCAACTATCGGGATATACGGAGAAAACACCGGGGATACTCTCGATAGTTGACGTAAAAAAATAAGACCTGCCGAAGACAATCACGACACGCAAGCAAACAAGGAACAAGACGTGACGACTCACAACAAGATCAAGCAAGCCGGACTCTTCTCGACCGCCACCCTGGCCCTGGCGATCGCCGGCGCCTCCCAGGCCTACGAGCTCCAGGTCGGCGAGACCACCGCCAATATCTACGGCTATGCCAAGCTGGATATCATTCATGACCTGGATGCCGACCTCGGCAACAGCGCTAACCGCACCCTGATCCGCCTGGATGACCAGGCCGGCTCCGATGGCCACACCACCCTCCACGCCTTCCAGAGCCGCCTGGGCTTCTCCACCGCGACCCCCGCCGGCGACAGCGTGCTCAAGACCCGTATCGAGGGCGACTTCTTCGGCGGCGGCGGCGGCGGCAGCTTCCGCCTGCGTCACGCCTACGGCGAATGGAACGGCATCCTGGCCGGCCAGACCTGGACCAACTTCGGCGGCTTCCTGGGCATGAACCCGACCATCGACTTCACCCCGGAGCCTGGCCAGGGCAATGCGGGCCGCCAGGCCCAGCTGCGCTACACCACGGGCGGCCTCTCGGTGGCCCTGGAGGATCCCGAAAACCTCGGCGGCTCCCCCTCCGCGGATGACACCAAGAGCCAGCTACCGGACCTGACCCTGCGCTATCAGGGCGGCGTCGACGGCTTCAACTATGGCGCCTCCGCCGTGCTGCGCAACCTGGAATACGACACCACCGGCACCACCGATAGCGGCAAGGACAGCGCCTTCGGTTGGGGCCTGAACCTGGAGGCCAGCGCCCAGGTGGCCGAGGGCGTGACCCTGCGCGGCTCCCTGACCCATGGCGACGGCATCGGCGGCTATCTGGAGGGCAACCCGGCGTCTCCAGCCTATCTGGACCCGGCCAGTGGCGACCTGGAGACCATCAGCGCCACCGGCGGCACCCTGGGTATCACCGCCGCCGCCGGCCCCGGCAATGTCACCCTGGGTTATGGCGTGGCCCAGGCCGACCTGGACGAGGCGGTCGCCGCCGGCGCCCTCACCGACGACGCCAACGAGACCTTCGAGGTGGTGCACCTGAACTATATCTGGTCGCCGATCCGCAACGTCACCTACGGCATCGAGGCGGGCTACCACACTCGCGAAGTGGCCGATGGCCGCGACGGCGATGCCCTGCGTTTGCAGGGCATGGTGCAGTACAGCTTCTAAGCCCGCGGGCCGAGAGGCCCCCTTGCGGCTTCGCCTGTTTCCGATCTTGCCCCGGCCATCAATGGTCGGGGCTCTTTATGGCGCGCCAAACGGGTTAGTGCGCCCAAAACAGGACGACGGGCCCAGATGGGCCCGTCGTCCTGTTTGTTGCGGCGAGAGCGAGGCGCGACTAGTCGAGCAGCCGCACCCGCAGCTCGTAGTTATTGACCCCGGACATCCCGGTGCCGAACTTCTGGCCCTGGACGCGAATCCGGTACTGACCCGCGGGCAGCCGCGGCTCGATGGTCACATTGCCGTCGAAGCCCTGACCGGCGCCCTCGGCCACCACATTCCCCTGGCCGTCCACTACCTCGAGTTCGATACGGTAGGTGCTCTCGTAGCCCGGCGGATAGGTGGAGGTGGCGATGGCCACCCGGCCCTCCTCGGCCATCTCGAAGCGCATCACCTCGCTCCGGGCGCGGATCCGCACATCGGTAACCAGTTCGCGCACCTCGGGCTCCACGGGTTCAGCGGCCGCCTGGCGCTCGGCGGGTTGCGCCTCGGCGCCGGCACTCGCCGTCTCGACGGCCTGGCTACCGGCGCCAGCCGCCTCGGCCGAAGCACCCGCTGACGCGCCGGCGCCCAGACGCACCGAGCGCTCGCTATTGCGCACGAAGGCCTGGTCGCTCTCCTCGCCGCGACTGAAGAGGATGCCGCCGTCGCCGGCGGCGACGCTGACCCCCTCGAGGCCATTGACGGTCAGATAGAAGCCACGGGCGCCCTGGCCCCGGGCGCCAAACTTCTGGCCCTCGACCCGCAGGCGATACTCCCCCGGGCCAAGCGTCTGGCGCAGCGCCAGGTCCTCGCCGCGCCCTTCGAAGCGGGCCAGCGCCGCACCCTCGCTATCGAGCAGCGCCAGGCGCAGCCGATAGTCGGGCGCATAGCCTCCCGCCAGCTCGCTGCGCAGCTCATAGGTGCCCGCCTCGGTGACCTCGAAGGCGTGCTCCTGCTCGCTGCCGAAATTGAAGGTGCGGCTACGGGCGTCGCTCTCGGCATTAAAGAAGCCGGTGAGGTCGAGCTGGCGCCCCTCCTCGCGGAAGCGCTGCTCCATGGTGCTCTGGGCCAGGGCCGACTCGCCGACGGCGAGCCCGGTGACCACCAGGGCCATCGCTATCTTGGAAACGTTCATGGGACTCCTTGTTGCTAACGATCGGGACCATTCTGCTGTGCCAGCGAGATTAGCATGCCGGCCGGGCATCCCGATAAAAAAAGCCGACCCCGGGGGGTCGGCTTTCGATCGTTCCATCAGACGCTGTAGCTAGCGCCGGGAGACGACTTAGAACAGGTAGGTGATACCCACGCCCACGGCGTCGTCTTCGTCGTTTTCCTGGTCGTACCAGGCGGCCTCGACCCAGGTGTACATGGCGTCGGACAGGTTGTAGGTGGCACCGATGTTGACCTCGTCGCGATCATCACCCTGATCCACGTCAACGCGCTGGTAGGCACCGTAGACGTCGCCCATGCCGTAGCCGTAACGCGCGCCCAGGGCATAGAAGTCCACGTCGCTGTTGGAGTCTTCGGAGTCGAAACGCTCGACCTTGGCGGCCAGACGCAGGGAGTCGATGGTGTACTGAGCGGTTACGCCGTACTGGTCACCCAGCTCAAACTCCCCGAGAGACAGATCAGGGTTGCTACCGGTGTCAGTGATCTCACCGTCGTAGTTATCCAGGTTGTCGTAGACCGCGGCGATAGAGAAGGCACCGACGGTGTACTTCACGCCACCAAAGAAGGAGGCATTGGAATCGGAGCGAACGGTGTGTTCGTAATCAGAGCCGTCAGTGGCAGTCAGCTCGAACTCATTCTCTTCGGCGTCACCCTTGAACTGGGTACCCACGGCGAACTGGAAGCCGCTGAAGTTCGGAGAGGTGAAGGTGAGCTTATCGCCCTGACGGTCGTTAGTGCCAACATTAGAAATCAAGCTGTCGGAATCAGACAGATCGAAGCCTTCGTTGTTGGAGATCGGGTCCTGGATCCAGTCGTCGATCAGCGTATCGTAGGAACCCAGGCGCACGTCACCGAAGTCGCCGCGCAGGCCCACATAGGCGGTATCGCCAGCGTCGCGACCGGCAACGGCCATTTCGTCGGCCTGGAAGTCGTCGAACTCGAGCTTCAGGTAACCGGTCAGGCCGGCGTTGATCACGTGCTCGGCGGCGAAGCCGAAGGTAGAGCCGTTATCGCCGATCTCGTCTTCGCTGTTACCGTTTTCATCCTGGACGTTGAAGTAGGCCAGCTGGATATTGCCGTAGATATCCAGCTTGGTGCCGTCCTGGTTGTAGACGGTGGCGGCCTGAGCGGAAGCGGCGGAGAGGCCCATGGCGCCGGCGATGGCAGTCGCTAACAGAGTCTTTTTCATCTCGATATGTCCTTACTAGCTTACTGTTTCGATCGTTACTGCGTAGTGCAGTCGGCTTTCCCGGCGCCTTACGGGAGCCCGTTCCTGGAACTCGCCGTGCCGGCCACCTGAGCAAGCCTTGTTATAGTCCAATGCTCGCAGGAAGAACCTTATACCGGGAATTTGGAGAACGCAACAAGAAAAAAACACTGTTTTCCTATCGCTGCTTCCCGTATCGAGGCACCTAACCCGCTATGACGCGGTCCCTGCGCACCCGGCCCATCATAGCCTGCCGGGACCACATGACAAGCCCATGACGCTCAACGCTGTATTAGTCAGGAGCGCACGAGGGCGCGACCCAGGGTCGCACCCTCGTGACGAGCCGTGAAGACGGTGGAGTAAAGAGGGCCGATGGCCTAGCGATTATGCTTGGCCAACAGCGCATCCAGCTTGCTGGCCAGACGCGCCTGGGGATCGGCCTGCCCGGCGGCCGAGGAAGGCGGCCGGCCGCCAGCGTCGCCCTGCCCCTCGCGCCCGCCGGAGGGGGCGGCCTGACGCGATGCCTTGGCCGCCTTCGCTGACGCCTTGCCCCTCGCAGACTTGCCGGTTGCGGACTTGCCCCGGCCACGACGCTCCTTGTGAAAGGCCTCCAACTGGCGGTGAGCGTAACGCGCCTCGCCGTCGGTGACCTCGCCGGCAGGCTCGCCGTCCAGCCCCACCCGCTGGGCGCCGGCGCGCACCGCCTTGAGGTAGCGCGGCAGGTGCACATAGCAGGCCAGCGCCCGGCGCACCAGCTTCTCCGGCCAAGGCTCCCGAACCAGCAGCTCCTCATGGATGCCCACCTTTAGCGGACGCGTATGGCCCTTGAAGAAGGCCTGGGGATAGCGGCGATACCACTGGGCCAGCAGCGCCTGGGGCGAGGGCGGCGCGTCGATGGGGAGGGATTCCTGAGGAGAAGGCGATTCCTGGGAAGAGCGCGACTCCCGAGCAGGGAGCGACTCCTGAGAAGAGAGCGATTCCCGAGCAGGGAGCGGCTCCCGAGCAGGGAGCGATTCCTGGGAAGAGAGCGACTCCCGAGAAGAAAGCGATTCCCGAGCAGGGAGCGACGCCTCGGAAGCGGGCGCTGCCTGGGAAGCCGGCGGTTCCCCGGCAGCGGCGGGCTCCTGCGCACGCGGACGCCGCCCGATCAGGGCCGCCAGTCCCTGGCTGCGGGGCACGCCGGTTTCCGGGGACTCGGCCTCGAGGCGACGGCGCAGGGCCAGGTTGTCCGCCTCTAGGCGGCGATTGCGCGCCTCCAGCTCGGCGACCCGTCGCCGGGCCTCGCTCAACTCATCGAGCCGGCGCTCGATCTGGCCTTCCAGCGCCGCCAGCAGGTGTCGATTCGCTTCGCTGCTCAAGACGTCCCCTCCCTCGCTACCATGCCTTCGCCAAGTCTGTGCCAGCCGCGGCAGGATGACAACTGCCGCTCAACGGCGCCGATAGGCCACGAAGTGATAGCTCGGCTGGCCCTCGGGCGGCGTTCCCGCCACGCGTTGCGCCTCCTCCCAGTCCGCCTCGGAGAGCTCGGGGAAATAGGCATCCCCCTCCAGGGTCAGGTCCACTTCGGTCAGGTAGAGGCGGCTGGCCCAAGGCAGCGCCTGACGATAGATCTCGCCACCGCCCATCACCATGATCTCCTCGGCATCGTCGATACGCGCCTGCTGCTCGGCGAGATCCAGGGCACTGGCCAGGTCATGGCAGACGCGTATCCCGGGATGGGCGAAATCGGCGTCCCGGGTCACCACGATATTGAGCCGCCCCGGCAGGGGCTTGCCGATGGACTGGAAGGTCTTGCGCCCCATCACCAGGGGCTTGCCCTGGGTCATGCGCTTGAAGAACTTGAGATCCTCGGGCAGATACCAGGGGAGCCGGTTATCCACGCCGATCACTCGATTGGAGGAGAGGGCGGCGATCATCGCCACCGGCACTCGAGAATCGCCACTCATACCGCCACCTCCGCCTTGATATGGGGATGCGCCTCATAGCCCTCGATACGAATATCCTCGAAGCGGAAGGCGAAGAGGTCCTCGACCTCGGGATTGAGCCAGAGTCGGGGGGCGGCCAGGGGCGAGCGAGTCAACTGCCGCTCGGCCTGCTCCAGATGATTGAGGTAGAGGTGGGCGTCCCCCAGGGTATGAATAAACTCCCCGGGCTTCAGGCCACAGACCTGGGCGACCATCTGGGTCAGTAGCGCATAGCTGGCGATATTGAAGGGCACGCCCAGGAAGATATCGGCACTGCGCTGATAGAGCTGGCAGGAGAGCCGACCCTCGGCCACATAGAACTGGAAGAGCGCATGACAGGGGGGCAGCGCCATCTCGTCCACCTGGGCCGGGTTCCAGGCGGAGACGATCAGCCGCCGGGAGTCCGGGTTGGTGCGAATCTGCTCCACCAGCTTGGCGATCTGGTCCACCGAGCCCCCCTTGGGGTCGGGCCAGCTACGCCACTGGTAACCGTAGACCGGCCCCAGTTCGCCGTCGGCGTCGGCCCACTCGTCCCAGATGCGCACCCCGTTCTCCTTGAGGTAGGCGATATTGGTATCGCCGGCCAGGAACCACAGCAGTTCGTGGATGATCGAGCGCAGATGAAGCTTCTTGGTGGTCAGCAGGGGGAAGCCCCGGGCCAGGTCGAAACGCATCTGATGGCCGAACAGGGAGCGGGTGCCCACCCCGGTGCGGTCGTGCTTCTCCACGCCATGGTCGAGCACCTGGCGCATCAGGTCGAGGTAGGGCTGCTCCAGGGCAGCGGCTTGCGAAGCGGTCTCGAGGGTCACGGCGATTCCGACGGTCAAGAAATGATGCGCGCTATTCTACACGCGCCGGAGAAGCGTTGGGAGACGCCTCCCCGGCTCGCCTTCCCACCTCCCGATCAGGGCGTCGGCTGGCGCCGCGACCAGAGCATCAACGCCACCCCGGCGAGAATCATCGGTAGCGTCAGCAGCATGCCCATGGTCACCCAACCGAGGGCGATAAAGCCGATATGCGCATCGGGCAGGCGCACGAATTCCACGCCGAAGCGGAAGAGACCGTAGAGCACCAGGAAGAGCCCCGAGATCAGCCCACGGGCGCGGGGCTTGGCGGAGACCCACCACAGCACCACGAAGAGCACCAGGCCTTCCAGGGCCGCCTCGTAGAGCGCCGAGGGGTGGCGCGGCTCGGGCCCCATGCCGGGAAAGGGCATGCCCCAGGGCAGGGTCGTGATGCGCCCCGGCAGCTCGGCATTGATAAAGTTGCCGAGGCGTCCGGCGCCCAGGCCGATGGGCACCAGGGGCGCGACGAAATCGGTGAGAGCAAAGAAGGCCAGGCCTTTCTTGCGAGCAAACCAGAGCGCCGCCAGCAGCACCCCGATCAACCCGCCGTGGAAGCTCATGCCGCCATCCCAGACCTGGACGATCCACAGCGGATTTTCCAGCAGTCGATCCATGCCGTAGAAGAGCACATAGCCCAGGCGCCCGCCCAGCACCACGCCCAGGGCGGCATAGAAGATCAGGTCACCGATATCGTCCCGGGTCAGCCCGAGGCGAGCGGCACGGCGGCAGCCCAGCCACCAGGCGGCCACGAAGCCGACCACATACATCAATCCATACCAGTGGATGGCCAGGGGCCCCAGGGAGATGGCCACCGGATCGATGGCGGGATAGTTCAACATGCGGAGTCCTATTCAACGGATCAACGAGCGAGAAGAGAAGAGTGGACAGCGTGGGGAGCCAGCCGTTCCTGGCGTCATGAGATCGAGCGCCGGACGCTGGTCGGCAGCCAGCGGCGCACGAGCTCGATCAGGGTGTGGGGGCGGTAGGGCTTGGCCAGGTAGTCGTCCATGCCGGCCTCGTGAAATTCCCGGCGATCCGCCTCGCTGGCATTGGCGGTCAGGGCCACCAGGATACTGCGCGGCTCGTCGTGATGCGCCTCGTGCTCTCGCCAGCGGCGCGTCGCCTCCAGGCCATCCGGGCCCGGCATATAAATATCCATCAACACCAGGTCGAAATGCTGCTCGCGCTGCAGGGCCAGGGCCTCCTCGCCCCCCGGGGCCGTGACCACCCGCATCCCCTCGCTCTCCAGCACCTGACGCGCCAGCATCACGTTGACCGGGCCATCGTCGACGATCAGCACCCGCGGCGACGACTCCGACTCCTGCGGCGCGGTTGCCTCATCGGACGAGGAGGCGCCATCTACCAGGCTGGCCAGGAGGTCGGCGAGCCCCTGCAGGCGCGACTCCAGCATCGACGCCTCGTCGCGCGCCCGCCCCGGGGCCTGCCGAACGGCCTCCAGCAGGGGAGCCAGCTCCTGCTGCAGCAACTTCAGATAGCCCGCCTGCAGGCTGGCTTCCTGACGGGCGCGATCCCGCGCCTGGGTCAGTTGGTTCAGGCTCTGGCGCTGCTCGTCCAGGTCCTCCAGCAACCCCAGGCTGAAGCCCTGCTCATCCTCCAGGCGCAACAGGCGGAATTCCTGCCAGCCCCCCTTGGCCAGGGGCAGCCGCACACAGAGATCCGTCGCCCGAGTATCGGTATGGCGCAACACATAGCCGAGCTCCAGCCCCTCCAGGGCACTGCGCGGTCGGCCGAGCAACTGCTCCAGGGGGCGGTTGACCTCGAGCAGGACCCCCTCGTGAGCCAGGAAGGCGGGGCGGGGCAGGGAGTCCAGCATGGCCTCGAGCTGCGGCCGCTGGGCGAGGCGCTCGAGCAGCGACTGCAGGCTCTCCAACAATCCCCGGAGGCGCTGTTCGACGCCCTCCTCCGGGTCCCGGGGCGGCAGCAGGCGATGATGTTTCAGGCGTGGCGGCAGGCTACTGTAGAGCTCCCGCAGGGCGTTCTCGAGTTGATCGCAGGGCGCCTCGAAGCCTAGCTCCCATTGATAGAAACGGCGCTGCAGGAGCAGCAGGAAGGTGGTGATCACCAGGGCGGTCCCCGACAGCAACCCGGCCACCGGCAACATCAGCAGCCCCGGGCCGCCATTGCCGCGCCACACCAGCAGCCCGGCCAGCAGACACACCAGCAAGAGCCCCAGCTCGGCCACCAGGCAGGGCCCGAGCGCCGGCCAGACCAGGCGCTTCCAGAGCACTCCCTTGCCA
The DNA here is from genome assembly GCF_023708045.1 of Halomonas sp. NCCP-2165. Taxonomy (NCBI): domain Bacteria; kingdom Pseudomonadati; phylum Pseudomonadota; class Gammaproteobacteria; order Oceanospirillales; family Halomonadaceae; genus Halomonas; species Halomonas sp. NCCP-2165. Next base: position 72,320 of record NZ_BRCY01000017.1, on the reverse strand, counting down.
GAATCGAGTCGCATCCCTACCCCTGTCGTCATTAACCCATGATCAGAGTTTACTGTTGACGCCCCGAGCTGTCATGAAGGCCCCTTTCAACTGCCCGGCAGCGCCTCGGGGTTCCACGCCACCGGCCTCGAGGATAAGCTAGCGGCCATGTGCCTGATCGCCTTCGCCTACCGGCCCGATGCCCCCCACTGGCTGCACCTGGTGGCCAATCGGGACGAATTCCATGCCCGCCCCAGCGCCGCCCTGGGCGACTGGCCCGACGCCCCGCGAATCCTCGGCGGACGCGACCTGGAGGCCGGCGGCTCCTGGCTGGCCCTGCATCGTCGCGGCCGCCTGGCCACGATCACCAATGTTCGCGACCCGGCCCTGGTGGTGCCCAGGCGAGCGCCCAGCCGGGGCGAGCTGGTTCGCCAGGCCCTGAGCTGCGATGACCTGGAAGCCTGGCTGGAACACCTGGCCGCCGGTGAGGCGTGGCGCTATGCCGGCTTCAACCTGCTGGTGGCCGATGAGGGCCGCCGCCTCTGGCATGTTCACCGTAGCCGCCATGCCCTGACCCTGCAACGGGTCGCTCCCGGCTTGCACGGCCTCTCCAATGCCGACCTCGACACCCCCTGGCCCAAGCTGCTAGCCAGCCGCGAGGGCCTGGCGGAGAGCCTGAGCCGGGGTGACTGGCCGCTGAGCGCCCTGGCCAGCATGGGGGATGGCCAGGAATACCAGGATGCCTCCCGCCTGCCCGACACCGGGGTCGGCCATGAACTGGAACGGCGCCTCTCCGCCGCCTTTATCCGCGGCGACACCTATGGCACCCGAGCCACCACCTGGCTGCGCTGGCACCGGGACGAGGGCGTGGAGATCACCGAGCGACGCTTCGGCCCCGGGGGGCGCCGGGAGGGCGAGACCCGCCGCACCCTGAAGCCGGGTTCCTGAGCCGGGAGTATCGGCCGCTAGATTGAGAGCTTGAGGGGCGCCGAGGCCTCGACGTCAATCCTGCGGGGGCAGCAGATGCATCAGCTGCCAGGCCTCCAGGCGTCGATTGAGCAGGCCGCGCACCTCGGCGGGACTGCCGAGGCTCAGGGTCTCGGCGACCAGGGCCTGGGCATCCGCCAGGGGCACGCGGCGAATGGCGGCCCGCACGCGAGGCAGGCTGGGGGCATTCATGGACAGCACCTCGAAGCCCATGCCCATCAGCAGCAGGGCCCCGGCCGGATCGCCGGCCAGCTCGCCGCATACCGAGGTCGGCATGCCCAGCGCCGCGGCCTCCTCGGCCAGCCGCGCCAGGGCCACCAGCACCGCCGGATGACAGGCATCATAGAGGTCGGCGACGCGGGGGTTGTTGCGATCCACCGCCAACAGGTACTGGGTCAGGTCATTGCTGCCCACCGAGAAGAAGTCGACCCGCTCGGCCAGGGCCCCCAACTGATAGAGGGTGGCGGGCACCTCGATCATCACCCCCACCCGGGGCCGGGGCACCGCCACCCCCTCCTCCGCCAGCTCGGCGCGGGCGCGGTCGAGCAGGCGCAGGGCATCGTCCACCTCGTCCACATTGGTGATCATCGGCAACAGGATCTGCAGGTTATCGAGATCCTGGGAGGCGCGCAGCATGGCCCGTAGCTGGACCATCAGCACCTCGGGGTGATCCAGGGTCACGCGAATCCCCCGCCAACCGAGGAAGGGATTGGCCTCGTCGATGGGGAAGTAGGGCAGGTCCTTGTCACCGCCGATGTCCAGGGTACGCATGACCACCGGCAGGGGCGCGAAGCTCTCGAGCTGCTCGCGGTAGAGGCGGGTCTGCTCCTGCTCCCCGGGGAAGCGCTCGGTGATCATGAAGGGCACTTCGGTACGGTAGAGCCCGACCCCACCGATACGCGGCTTGAGGGACGCCACCGCGTCCACCGCCAGGCCGGTATTGACCATCAGCGCCATGGCGTGACCGTCCGGCGTCTCGCTGGGCAGGTCCTGCTCGTGCTCGAGCACCTCGGTCAGGGCCTGCTCCTCGTCGATCAGCGTCTGGTAGTGGCTGCGCATCTCGGTCCCGGGACGCACGATCAGTCGCCCGCGGTGGCCGTCCAGCACCACCGGCGTGCCGTTGAGCCGGGGCAACGGCAGATCGACCATGCCCAGCACGGTGGGAATCCCCATGGCGCGGGCCAGGATCGCCACATGGGAGGTGCTGGAGCCACGCACCGCCACCAGGCCGGCGAGCTTCTCCCGGGGCACTTCCCCCAGGCTCGCCACGCTGATCTCGTCACCCACCAGGATGGTGCGGGCCGGGTAGGAGTCCGGGGTCTGGGGACTCTCCTCCTGCAGGTGGGCCAGCACCCGGCGCCCCAGGTCACGCACATCGGCGGCGCGCTCGCGCAGGTAGTCGTCGTCGACCCGCTCCAGGTACTGCACATGCCGGCGCACCACGTCCGCCAGGGCCCCCGGGGCCCACTGCCCCTCGCGGATGCGCTTGACCACCTCCTGCCCCAGGGCGGCATCGCTGAGCATCTGCTGATAGACCTCGAACAGCGCCAGCTCCTGGGCGCTGATGCGGCTGGCCAGGCGCTCGCCGGTGGCGCGGATCTCGTCGCGCACCCGGTAGATGGCGTCCTGCAGACGCTTGATCTCGTATTCGGTATCGGTGGGAATCAGGTCGGGGACGCTGTCCAGGTCGGCGGGAGGCATGATCACCCGGGCCTCGCCGATGGCCATTCCCGGCGAGGCGGCCACCCCGGTAAAGACCGCCTGACCATCGGCCCGGGTGGGACGACTCAGGGTACCGGTCACCAGGGCATGGGCCAGCACACCGGCCAGCTGGGCGGCCATGGTCACCAGGAAGGCCTCGTCGCCTTCATCGTAACGGCGCTTGTCCTGCTGCTGCACCACCAATACGCCGAGCATGCGACGCTGATGGATTATGGGCACGCCGAGGAAACTGGAGAAGCGCTCCTCGCCGGTCTCCTCGAAATAGCGGTAGGCGGGGTGGGCCGGCGCATCCTCGAGGTTGAGGGGTTCTTCCCGCTGGCCGACCAGGCCGACCAGGCCCTCCCCCAGGCGCAGGGTCACGTGCCCCACCGCCTGGGTGCGCAGGCCGATGGTCTCCATCAGCACCAGGCACTCCTGCTCCGTATCATAGAGATAGAAGGAGCAGACGTCGGTGCGCATGGCCTTGCGGATACGACGCACCATGGTGGCCAGGGCCGCATCCAGGCTGCGGGCCCCGTTGACCTCCTGAACGATGCGGCGAAGGACGTCGAGCATAGCGTATCTTCTTGTAATGATTGAAAGGAGCCTCGTCGGCGCGGGTCCTTCGGAGCTACTCCCCCATCAGGGCCAGGCGCTGGGCGCGGGGCGCCAGCTCACGCAGGGCTCGCCGGTACACCTCCCGCTTGAAGGGCACCACCTGTCCCAGCGGATACCAGTAGCTGACCCAGCGCCAGCCGTCGAATTCCGGCTTGGGCGTTCCATCCATGCAGATCCGGCTGTCCTGGCAACGCATTTTCAGCAGGAACCACTTCTGTTTCTGGCCGATACACACCGGCCGCGAATTCGTTCGTATCATGCGTCGTGGCAAGCGGTAGCGCAGCCACCCACGGGTACAGGCCAGCACCTCGACATCGGCCGCCGTCAGGCCGATTTCCTCTTCCAGTTCCCGATACAGGGCCTGTTGTGGAGTCTCGTTTGCCTTGATGCCTCCCTGGGGAAACTGCCACGCATTCTGTCCTACCCGACGCGCCCAAAGCAGCTGGCCCTGGCGGTTGACAATGATAATGCCAACGTTAGGCCGAAAGCCGTCAGCGTCGATCACGGACATCACCTTATAAATTCACTATGGCAGCCATTCTTCCACAAAGCCGGAAAGCGCATCAATAAGGCATTTGCGGGGCGCACAAGCCGCGGTCGCATCGACGCAAGCCCCCGGGGCAGGCCCGGCCGGGAAGATCGACAGGAAAGCCACGAAAGACGCGGGCCGCCAGAGTGGCGACCCGCTGCTTCTCGCAGGGAAAGGCACGTCGTTAGGGTGATGCCGAAAATCCGGCGGCCATCACTCCCGCAGGCTGATAATCCGCCAGCCGCGACGCTCGGCCTCGGCGCGCAGGGTCTCGTCCGGATCCACCACCACCGGGTGCTCGACCTTCTCCAGCAGCGGCAGGTCGTTGTGTGAATCGCTATAGAACCAGGCGTCCTCGAGGCCGAACTCCTTGTCCTCGAGCCAGGCCGCCAGGCGCACCACCTTGCCTTCACGATAGCTGGGCACGCCGGAGACCTTGCCGGTATAGCGGCCATCGACCACCTCCGGCTCCACGGCGATCAGCTCATCCACCCCCAGCCGCTCGGCGATGGGCCCGGTGATAAAGCGGTTGGTGGCGGTAATGATCAGCAGGGTATCGCCCCGGGAGCGATGACGGGCCAGCAGTTCCTCTCCCTTGGGCAGGATATGCGGCTCGATCTTGCTGGCCATGAACTGCTGATGCCAGGCCGCCAGTTGCTCCGGGGTGTTCTCGGCCAGGGGGCGCAGCGCCACCTCGAGAAAGGCCGCCATATCCAGGGTGCCGTTCTCGTAGTCACGCAGAAAACGGTCATTGGCCTCGCGGTAGCTGACCGGATCCACGGCCCCTTGCTCCAGCAGAAACTCGCCCCAGGCATGATCGCTGTCGATGCTCAGCAGGGTGTTGTCGAGGTCGAAGATGGCCAGGCTCACTGCGTTCCCCTCTCAGTCGGCGCCAGGACGCCGCGGTTGGTGGTCGAAAAGCCCACGATTATGGCAGAGATCCCCCGGCGGGGGGAGCCGCCGCACCGGTTCGCCCTCAATAGCCGACATCAGGCATAGCCCATACAAAAGTTTTATATTGCGTCGCACAAACCGAACCACGACCTTATGTCAGATATAAGTCATTGATATTAAAAGTAGAATAACCGGATTCTCAGCCAAAGCTTTTCCTTATGCCCAGTATAACTCCCATAAAGTCTAGCTTTGGCATGGATTCTCTTTGCCGCCAAAATGGCTATAATGCCTGCATCGATTCGTCGAGCCTGCCGATGGCCAACCTAGGCGGCAGGCCAGGGCCTCCGGGCAATCCCTGGAGGGTGACTCCCGCACCAGGCAAGCGAGAACCTCCCATGTCCACACCGACCTATGACGTTCTGATCGTGGGTGGCGGCGTCTCCGGCACCGCCCTCCTCTACGAGCTGGCGCGCTATACCGACCTCAAGGCCCTGGGCCTGGTCGAGAAGTACGACCACGTGGCCATCGTCAACTCCCATGGCCGCAACAACAGCCAGACGATCCACTGTGGCGATATCGAGACCAACTACACCCTCGAGAAGGCCAAGGTCACCAAGCGCACCGCGGGCATGGTGGTCAACTTCGCCACCAAGCTGGCCCCCGAGCAGCGCGACAAGATCGTCTATAAGTACCCCAAGATGGTGCTGGGCGTGGGCGAGACCGAGTGCGACTTCCTGCGTCAGCGCTTCACCAAGTTCCAGCAGCTCTTCCCCAAGATGCGCCTGCTCGAGCGCGACGACATCGCCGAGCTGGAGCCCAAGCTGGTGGAGGGGCGCCGTCCGGAGGAGCCCATCGTGGCCATGGGCTCCACCGATGAATACACCGCGGTGAACTACACCACCCTCTCCGAAGCCTTCGTGGAGCAGGCTCAGCAGAGTGCCCAGGAGAAGGGCATGGCCTGCGACGTGCATCTCTCCACCGCGGTGGAGTCGATCACCCAGGGCGAGGACAAGCTGTTCCGGGTCAAGACCCCCAACAAGGGCACCCTCACCGCCCGCTACGTGGTGGTCAGCGCCGGCGGCCACTCCCTGCTGTTCGCCCACAAGATGGGCTACGGCCTGGACAAGTCCTGCCTGCCCATGGCCGGCTCCTTCTACTTCACGCCCCAGGTGCTCAACGGCAAGGTCTACACCGTGCAGAACGAGAACCTGCCCTTCGCCGCGGTGCATGGCGACCCGGATGTGCTGGTGGAAGGCAAGACCCGCTTCGGCCCCACCGCCCTGATGCTGCCCCTGCTGGAGCGCTACAACGGCAAGACCTTCTTCGAGTTCCTCAAGGTGCTGCGCCTGGATCGCAACGTGATCAAGGCCCTCTGGGACCTGATGAAGGTGCGCGATATCCGCCGCTATATCTTCAAGAACTTCCTGTTCGAGGTGCCGGTGCTGCGCGAGCGCCTCTTCCTCAAGGACATCAAGAAGATCGTGCCGAGCCTCACCGCCCAGGACGTGACCTTTGCCAAGGGCTTCGGCGGGGTGCGCCCGCAGCTGATCGACAAGGAGAAGCAGAAGCTGGTGATGGGCGAAGCCAAGATCAACCCGGGGACCGGCATCGTCTTCAATATGACGCCCTCCCCCGGCGGCACCAGCTGCCTGGGCAACGCCGAGAAGGATATGTACCTGGCCCAGGAATTCCTCGGCTTCAACGTCGACAAGGAAACCTTCGAGCGCGACCTGCTGACCGGCGAGATCCCCCTCACCGACCTGGAGCGCCCCGAGGCTCACTCCCTGATGTAAGCAGCACGCTTGCCAACGACGACGCCCCGGCCACTTGGCCGGGGCGTCGTCGTTCGAGGGAGTCGTCGCGCGGCATGCGCCGTCAGGGGGAGAGCCGCGCCGCGGCCTGGGAGGCCGGCGGCGGCGAGTGGGCGGCGTGCAGCCGCTCGATCAGTTGATCTTCCAGGGAGAAGCGCTCGCCGAGCCCCTTGGCCAGGCGGTCGAGCCAGGCCGGCAGCCGGGAGAGGTAGTGCTGGCAACGGCTGGGGGTGGAGAAGTCCTCGTCGAAGGCCAACACCAACTCGGTGGACATCTCCAAGCGCTGCAGCAGCTTGTCGGCCAGGGCCAGGGCGTCATGGTCGTGGAAGGCCGTGGCCTCCTCGCGCAGCTGGGGATAGATCTCGAAGTGGCCGGCGCTGATATAGTCCATCAGCAGCTCGCTGAAGGCGTCGATCTGGGGCTTCTCCACCGCCTCCAGCTCGGCATCACAGGCCTCCTTGAGGTCCATGAAGGTCACCAGCAGCTCGCGGCGCTGGTCCAGCCAGCGATCGATCAGTCGATGCACCCCGCCCCAGCGCTCCAGGGCCGTCTTGCACTCTTCCAGCATGGCTTGTCCCTCACGACTCATGGCTCGTCACCCAGACTCACCCGAGCGGGGGCGGGTGTCAATGCCTTGCCGTGAATGCCATCAACCAACGCCCGTTCGGCACCCGCTCAAGCACGTCTCAGGCCACACCACAGCAGCCCCAGGGGGGCCAGGGCCAGCACCAGGAAGCCGAGCAGGGTCCAGCCGGGCAGCGAGACACCCCACCACAGGACGTCGATCTCCGCGCACTCGCCGGAGCCGGAGAGCACCATGGCCAGCACTTCCTGGAAGGGCAATACCTCCATCATATAGTCGAGGCCTGGACCACAGCTGGGCACCTGGTCCGCCGGCAGCGACTGCAGCCAGAGATGACGGCCGGCCACGCCGATGCCACCCAGCACCGCCAACAGTCCCAGGCCGCCATAGGCGAGCCGGCCGCCGCGACCGACGGGGTTATGAAGCGCCACCACCGCCAGCACCAGGGCCGTGGCCAGCACCGCCACCCGCTGGAAGATGCACAGCGGACAGGGCTCCAGGCCCACCAGATGCTCCAGGCCCAGGGCCACCGCCAACATCAGCACACAGAAGGCAAGCCCCGCCAGGCTCCAGCGGCGGGGACTCCAGGTCGAAAGGGTCGCCATCATCGGCTCAAGATTCCTTTACCGGGGTCGGCGCCCCCGCGGCGCGGGGGCAAACGCAGGATCAGACCACAGGGGTGCCGCGGGGTTCGCGAGCCCGGGCGAAATAGTGGTCCAGGAAGTCATCGAAGGATTGCGTATCGGCGGCCTCGAGCTCCCGCTGCTGGCGATGGGAGGTCTCGCCGAGCTCGGTGAAGAGCGCCTCCCGGGACGGGTCCATGGCCTCTTCACGCCACTGGGCCGCCTGTTCCCGGGCCAGCGCCAGGGTCGCCTCGACGAAGTCCTCCCCGCTGGACTCGAGCCGGGCCAGCAACTGCCCCGCCGGCGTCTGGGACGGATCCCGCAGCCGCGGTGCCAGGGCCTCTAAGGCCTCGGCATGGGGCGAACCGCCCTCCTGGGCATCGAGCAGTTCGGCCACCTGACCGAGCTCGGCGAAGATTTCCTCGGCCCGCGCCGCCAACTGACGCTCCACACCGTCGAGATGCAGCCGCGCCTCGGGGTCGCGGCCGCGCTCCACCACCAGGCGGCGATTGTCGTCCAGGTGATCGCACTCGGCGTCGTCGATCCAGGGACTCTCGGCGAGCAGGCACCAGAGCATAAAGGTGTCGAGGAAACGCATCTGGGTGGCGTCGATACCCAGCGGCAGGAAGGGGTTGAGGTCGAGGCAGCGGATCTCGATATATTCGACGCCGCGGGCCTCCAGGGCCTGGCTGGGGGTCTCGTCCTGTTGGGCGACTCGCTTGGGACGGATATCGCTGTAGTACTCGTTCTCGATCTGCAGGATATTGGCATTGAGCTGCTGCCAGCCTTCCGCCGTCTTCACCCCCAGGGCCTCGTAGGCGGGCCAGGGGGTGGCGATGGCGTGGCGCAAGGTGCCCACATAGTTGGAGAGCGAGTTGAAGCAGATCTTCAGCTGGGCCTGCACCTTGTTCTGGTAACCGAGGCCGGACATGCGCAGGCTGGTGGCATAGGGCGACAGCCGCGTCGCCGCGCCGTGGCGGCGCAGCCCCAGCGCCTCGGGGGCCTCGCGACCATCGAGGAAGCTCTCGTCGAAGGCCGGCGAGGCGCCGAACAGGTACATCAGCAACCAGCTATGGCGACGGAACTGGCGAATCAGCCCGAAATAGCGGCTGGAGCGGTAGTCGCTCAGGGCCTGCTCCTCGATGCCATCGATCTCCCGCAGCTGCTGCCAGAGGGTATCGGGGAAGGAGAGGTTGTAGTGCACCCCGGCGATGGCCTGCATGATGCGCCCATAGCGCACGTCCAGCCCCTTGCGGTAGACATGCTTCATGGTGCCCACGCTGGAGGCCCCGTAGTCGGCGATGGGGATGCTGGCATTGCCCGCCAGCCGCGACGGCATGCTGGCCGGCCAGATCAGTTCGTCGCCGAGCTCGCGATAGCTGAAGCGGTGGAGATCGGCCAGGAAATCCAGGGCATCCTCGGGGCGACAGGTGACCGGCGTGATGTACTCCAGCAGCGCCTCGGAGTAATCGGTGGTGATATGCGGATGGGTCAGCTTGGACCCCAGCCCCCGGGGATGCGGGGTCTGGGCGATACGCCCGTCGCCTCCGACCCTAAGCCCTTCCTTCTCTACGCCGCGGCGAATGCGCCCGATCAGCCCCTGGCGGGCCGGTCCCTTGAGCCGTCCGATGACGGTTGTGAGTTGCTCGGACAAGATCAACACCCCATATCATGGGAGGCGGCCGAGCCGCCTCGAATATCGTTGGCTAGGAGCCAGAGACTCTCAGCTTAGCCCTTGTCGCGGGCCTTCAGCAGGGCCGCCCCCAGGGCACCCATCGGCTGACTGTCGGCGCCGCTCGACTGACGCCGCGGCTTGCCGCCGCGCCCCTTTCCACCCGGCCCCTTTCCACCCGGCCCCTTGCCGCCCGGGCGCTCGCCGCCGCGACGCGGCGCGCCCTCCTCGTCGGGCTGGTCGTCGAGGCGCATGGAGAGGCCGATACGGGCCCGTTCCAGGTCGACGCTCATCACCTTGACCTTGACGATATCGCCGGCCTTGACCACCGAGCGCGGGTCCTCGACGAACTTGTCGGAGAGCGCCGAGATATGCACCAGGCCATCCTGGTGGACGCCGATATCGACGAAGGCACCGAAGTGGGTCACGTTGGTGACGCTGCCCTCGAGGATCATCCCCGGTTCCAGGTCCTTGAGGGTCTCGACCCCCTCGCGGAATTCGGCGGCCTTGAACTCGGGGCGCGGGTCGCGGCCCGGCTTGTCCAGCTCCTTGAGGATATCGCTCACCGTCGGCACCCCGAAGCGCTCGTCGGCGAAGTCGGCGGGCTTGAGCGCCTTGAGGGTGGCGCTGTCGCCGATCAGGCTGGTCACCTCGCGGCCGCTCCGGTCGGCGATGCGCTCCACCAGGGGGTAGGCCTCCGGGTGTACGGCGCTGCCGTCCAGGGGGTTGTCGCCGTTCATGATGCGCAGGAAGCCGGCGCACTGCTCGAAGGTCTTGGGCCCCAGGCGGCTGACGTCGAGGAGCTGCTTGCGGCTGGCGAAGGCGCCCTCGGCGTTGCGCCGGGCGACGATATTCTCGGCGAGCGCCGCATTGAGCCCCGCCACCCGCGCCAGCAGGGCGCTGGAGGCGGTATTGAGATCGACGCCCACGGCGTTGACGCAGTCCTCGATCACCGCCTCCAGGCTCCTGGAGAGCTGCAGCTGGGAGACGTCGTGCTGGTACTGGCCCACGCCGATCGACTTGGGCTCGATCTTGACCAGCTCGGCCAGCGGGTCCTGCAGGCGCCGGGCGATGGAGACGGCGCCGCGAATGGTGACGTCCAGGTCGGGCAGCTCCCGGGCGGCATACTCCGAGGCGGAGTAGACCGAGGCGCCGGCCTCGCTGACCATCACCTTGGCCAGGCGGCGCCCGCTCAGGCGCTTGACCAGCTCGCCGGCCAGCTTGTCGGTCTCGCGGCTGGCGGTGCCGTTGCCCACGGCGATCAGCTCGACGTCGTGTTTCTCCACCAGCCTGCCCAGTTCGGCCAGGGAGGCATCCCAGGCGTTGCGCGGGGCATGCGGGAAGATGGTGGCCTGCTCGAGGAACTGGCCGGTGGCATCCACCACCGCCACCTTGCAGCCGGTGCGCAGGCCCGGGTCGATGGCCAGGGTGCTCTTGGGGCCCGCCGGGGCGGCCAGCAGCAGGTCCTTGAGGTTGGCGGCGAAGACCTCGATGGCGGCGAGCTCGGCGCTCTCGCGCAGCCGCCCCATCAGCTCGGTCTCCAGGTGGGTGTAGAGCTTGACCCGCCAGGTCCAGCGCACCACCTCGGCGAGCCACTTGTCGGCGGCACGCCCCTCATCGCGAATCTCGAAGTGCCGGGCGATGGCCACCTGGGCCGGATGCAGCGGCGCCTCGTCCTCGCCGGGCAGCTTGAGGGCCAGGCTCAGCACCCCCTCGTTGCGACCGCGGAACATGGCCAGGGCGCGGTGGGAGGGCACCCGGGCCAGGGGCTCGTCATGTTCGAAGTAGTCGGAGAACTTGGCGCCCTCCTGCTCCTTGCCCTCCAGCACCCGGGCGCTGAGCAGCCCCTCCTGCCAGAGCCGCTCGCGAAGCCGGCCGACCAGCTCGGCGTCCTCGGCGAAGCGCTCCATGAGGATCTGCTTGGCGCCGTCCAGGGCCGCCTTGGCGTCCTCGATGGCCGGCGTCTCGCCTTCCGCTGGGCGAAGATAGCGGGCGGCCTCGGCCTGGGGGTCGAGTTCGGGATTGGCCAGCAGGGCATCGGCCAGCGGCTCCAGGCCCGCCTCCCGGGCGATCTGCGCCTTGGTACGGCGCTTCTTGCGGTAGGGCAGATAGAGGTCTTCCAGGCGCTGCTTGGTGTCGGCGGCGCGGATCAGCCCGGCCAGCTCGTCGGAGAGCTTGCCCTGCTCGTCGATGGCGGCCAGCACCGCCTCGCGGCGCTCCTCCAGCTCGCGCAGGTAGCGCAGGCGTTCGTCCAGTTCACGCAGCTGGGTATCGTCCAGGGCCCCGGTCACTTCCTTGCGGTAGCGGGCGATGAAAGGCACGGTGGCGCCGCCATCGAGCAGCTCCACGGTGGCCGCCACCTGCTGAGGGCGGACCGCGAGTTCCTCGGCGAGGCGGGCGATGATCTTGGCGTGTGCGTCCATGAAATCCTTGACGTTCCAGCGGCGAAAGATCGCGTCAAGGTATCATAATGGCGCCCGAGTCGGGAGCCTTGCCGCCTAGATCGTTAGGAAACTACCGTTAAGCGGCCGCGGCGGGAACGAAGCGCAAGGCCAGGCCGTTGTTGCACCAGCGCAGGCCAGTGGGCTCGGGACCATCCTCGAAGACATGCCCCTGGTGGCCGCCACAGCGGGCGCAGTGATACTCGGTGCGCGGCCAGATCAGCTTGTAGTCCACCTGGGTCAGCAGGTGCCCTTCCACGTGCTCGAAGAAGCTCGGCCAGCCGGTGCCCGAGTCGTACTTCATGGCGCTGGTAAAGAGCAGCAGGTCGCAACCGGCGCAGCGATACTCGCCGTCGCGCCACTCGCCATCCAGGGGGCTCGAGTAAGCCGGCTCGGTGCCGTGATCGCGAAGGATCTCGAATTGCTCCGGGGTCAGCCGCTCCCGCCACTCGGCCTCGCCGAGCTCCAGGGGCTCGAGGCCCGGCGCGGCCGAGAGATCGAGGCGCGGCCGGGCATTGGCCAGGGCGGGGAAGAGCCCCGCCAGGCCGCCGGCGCCCAGGAAGCCCAGAAAATGACGTCGTTTCATGGTGCCTCTCCTTCGACAGGGTTACCCAGGATACGCGTGACACCTCGAGGCGGATGCAGCGCGAAACGGGGAGGGCTTGCGCCCTCCCCGTTTCAGACCCCGGCACCGGGCCGGGGTTCGTCACTGCGACACCGGGTCGCGTGCCGGCTTAGCCCTGCTGCGGGCCGGCGGCGATGATCGCCGGATCGACGCCGGCGAACTTCTCGAAGTTGGCCACGAACTTGGCCACCAGCGCCTGCATCTGCGCCTGGTAGGCGGCCTGGTCGTCCCAGGTCTGGCGCGGGTCGAGCAGCTGGGTATCGACGCCGGGCACCGCCACCGGCACCTCCAGGTTGAGGCCGTCGATGCGCCGGGTCTCCACGTCGCGCAGGGCGCCGGACTGGATGGCGCTGATAATGGCGCGGGTGGTGGGGATGCTGAAGCGCGAGCCGCCCTGACCGTAGGCGCCGCCGGTCCAGCCGGTGTTGACCAGGTAGACCCGGGCGTCGTTGGCCTTGACCCGCTTGATCAGCAGGTCGGCGTACTCGCGGGCCGGGCGCGGGAAGAAGGGCGCGCCGAAGCAGGTGGAGAAGGTCGCCTCGAGGCCCGCGGAGGAGCCCATCTCGGTGGAGCCCACCTTGGCGGTGTAGCCGGAGAGGAAGTGGTAGGCGGCGGCTTCCTCGGAGAGCAGCGACACCGGCGGCAGCACGCCGCTCATGTCGCAGGTCAGGAAGATGATGGCATTGGGCTCGCCGGCACGGTTCTCGGGCACCCGCTTGTCGATATGCTCCAGCGGATAGGCGGCCCGGGAGTTCTGGGTCAGGCTGTCGTCGGTGTAGTCGGGCGCGCGGCGGTCGTCCAGCACCACGTTCTCCAGCACGGCGCCGAACTTGATGGCGCGCCAGATCACCGGCTCGTTCTTCTCGGAGAGGTCGATGCACTTGGCGTAGCAGCCGCCCTCGATATTGAACACAGTGCCCTCGCCCCAGCCGTGCTCGTCGTCGCCGATCAGGTAGCGGGCCGGGTCGGCGGAGAGGGTGGTCTTGCCGGTGCCGGAGAGGCCGAAGAACAGGCAGGTCTGGCCATCCTCGCCGACATTGGCGGAGCAGTGCATGGGCAGCACGTCGGAGGCCGGCAGCAGGAAGTTCTGCACGCTGAACATGGCCTTCTTCATCTCGCCGGCGTAACGCATCCCGGCGATCAGCACCCGGCGCCCGGCGAAATCGAGGATCACGCACCCATCGCTGTTGGTGCCGTCGCGCTGCGGCTCGCAGACGAAGTTGGCGGCGTTGAGAATGGTCCACTCGTCGCGGCGCGCCGGATTATAGGCCTCGGGGCGCACGAACATGGTGCGGCCGAAGAGGTTCTGCCAGGCGGTCTCGGTATGCATGCGCACCGGCAGGTAGTGCTGGGGGTCGGCACCCACGTGCACCTCGGAGAGGTAGTGCTCACGCTCGCCCAGGTAGGCCTCGACGCGACGCCACAGCGCCTCGAACTTGTCGGCGTCGAAGGGACGATTGACGCTTCCCCAGTCGATCTGGTCGCGGGTGGACGGCTCCTCGACGATAAAACGGTCCGCCGGCGAACGCCCGGTACGCTCCCCCGTCTTGACGACCAGGGCGCCATTGTCGGCCAGCTGCCCCTCGCCCCGCAGCAGGGCGCTCTCGATCAGCTCGGCACTGCTCAGGTTGGTGAAGACGCGGGGAGTGACGGACGCAGCGGCGCTTGCGGCTTGGGTGGTGGTCATGTCGGTGTCCTGGGCCATGCGGCCTGTTCTCTCTCGTGGGTCGTAGCTACGACAGGTGGGCTGCCTGCCCGATGCCCCGGACGGTGTACCGCCTCTTATGACATCGGGCCGCCTGTAAAGGGCGCTCATTATGACAAAAACTAATGCGCGGACAAAGGATCTCGTTCGCCGAATATCATGTAGTTTTACTACTACATGACGACCGTTGTTGGCATATGAAACCCCGGCACAGGGCCAGGGCATCGGGTCTCGATCGAGGGGGCGCTCCCCCCGTCAATGCAGGGTGGGCGGCGGCGCATCCGGCGCCTCGATCAACCCCTCCACCTCGGCGGCCCCGAAGTGGTAGCGGGTATGGCAGAAGTGACACTCGGTCTCGATGCCCTGGTGCTCGGCGACGATCTCGCGCAGTTCCTCGGCGCCCAGGGAGAGCAGCGACTGGGCGATCCGCTCCCGGGAGCAGGTGCAGCCGAAGCGCAGCGCCTTGGGCTCGAACACCCGCACCGTCTCCTCGTGATAGAGGCGATGCAGCAATTCATGCTGCTCGAGGCCGAGCAGTTCTTCGTCGCGCACGGTATCGGCCAGGTGCACGGTACGCTCCCAGGCGTCCGCATCATGGGGACGACCGTCGTCGGGCATCTGCTGCAGCAGCAGGCCGCCGGCACGCTTGCCATCGGCGGCCAGCCACAGCCGGGTGGGTAGCTGCTCTGACTGGGCGAAATAGGCCTCCAGGCAGGCCGCCAGGCTCGCCTCCTTGAGTTCGACGATGCCCTGGTAGCGGCGCCCCTCCCGGGGATCCAGGGTGATGACGATATGCCCCGCCCCCAGCAGCTCGCGGAAGTCGGCGGCCGCATCGGGCAGATCGGCCCCCTCGGCCAGGCGGGCGATGGCGCGCAGCTCGCCGCCGGGATTGGACTCCGCCATCAGCAGGGCCAGGGCCCCCTCGCCGCGCACCTCCAGGCTCAGGGTACCGTCGAGCTTGACGGTATCGGTGAGCAGGGCCACCGCCGCCAGCATCTCGCCCAGCAGGCGGCGTACCGGGGCCGGGTAGGCCTGCTTGTCGAGCACCTCGGCATAGGCCGCCTCCAGGGAGACGATCTCGCCGCGCACCTGGGTATCGTCGAAGAGAAAACGCTGAATCTGATCGGTCATGGAAAAAACCTGAAAATAGACTTCGGTGAGGGGGCGTCAGTCGCCCTGGCGGCGCTGGAAGCGCTGAATCTCGCGTCGCTGCTTCTTGTCGGGGCGCCTGAGGGGGTGCTGCATGGCCTGATTGGTCAGGCGCCGGGCCTCGCTCTCACGCTCCCGCCGCGCCACGCTCTCGGCGGTCTCGCGGTAGAGGGCACGGGCCTCGGGGGCCCCGCGGCGCTGATCGGAGAGCGCCAGCACCTCCACCTCCCAGGCATCCCAGCCCTGGGGCACGCGGATCAGGGCACCGACTTCCACGCTCTTGCTGGTCTTGGCCCGATCCCCGTTGTAGTGCACCTTGCCCCCTTCGATGGCCTTCTTGGCCAGGGCGCGGGTCTTGAAGAAACGCGCCGCCCACAGCCACTTGTCGAGTCTTACGCTGTCCATGGGGCCTCCTTAGGCCTGCGGCGGGCGTTCGGAGGGCAGGATGCTGGCGAAGCGATCCAGGGCAATAAATTCCTCCAGCTCGCGCTCCGGCTGGGTGCTGTCGGGCTGCTTGATGCCCAGCAGGTGACGGATGCCGAACTCCCGGGCGCTCTCCAGCACCGCGGGGTTGTCGTCGATAAAGAGGGTCCGGGCCGGGTCGAAGGGCTCCACCTCCTGGAGTTCGAACCAGAACTCCTGGGCCTCCTTGGGCACGCCCAGGTCCGCCGAGGAGACGATAGCATCCAGGTACTCCTCCAGGCCGGTCAGCGGCAGCTTGAGCTCGAGGCTGGCACGATCGGCGTTGGTGGCCAGCACCACCCGGGGGTGGGCTCGCTTGAGCCACTTGAGGAAATCCAGGGCATCGCCGCGCAGGCCGATCAGGTGCTGGACCTCGCGCTTGAGGGCGACGATATCGACCCCCAGCTCGCGGCTCCAGTAGGCCAGGCTGTACCAGTTGAGGGTGCCCTGCTCGCCGATGATCCGCTCACGCAGCTGGTGCTGGCTGGCCTCGTCCAGACGGTGCAGCTCCCCATAGCGTCGCGGCAGGTGCTCCAGCCAGAAGTGGCTGTCGAAATGCAGGTCCAGCAGGGTGCCGTCCATGTCGAGCAGGACGGTATCGATGGCTTGCCAATCGATCATTGGCCTTGGGCTCCACGCTCGGATATAGGATGCTATTGTACAAAATCCCCCCGCCCCACGCACCGCCCCACGGAGTCTCCATGTACCCCAGCAAGCCCCGTATCCTCTCCCAGCGCGAAGTGACCCGCAGCCGGCTGTTTCGGGTCGAGGAGCTGGAGCTGCGCTTCAGCAACGGCGAGGAGCGTCACTTCGAGCGCCTGATGGGCAGCGACCAGGGGGCGGTGATGATCGTCGCCATGCCCGACCCGGAGCATGTCCTGCTGATCCGCGAATACGCCGCCGGCTTCGAGGACTATGTGCTGACCCTGCCCAAGGGGCTGGTGGACCCGGGCGAGGATGTGGTCACCGCCGCCAACCGGGAGCTGATGGAGGAGTGCGGCTTCGGCGCCAAGCATATCGAGCCGCTGGTGGAGCTCTCCCTGGCCCCCAACTACATGCGTCATCGCATGCAGGTGATGCTGGCCAGCGACCTCTACCCGCAGCGCCTGCCCGGTGACGAGCCGGAGCCGTTGATCGTCGAGACCCACGCCATCGACGAGCTGCCGGCGCTGCTGGCCCGGGAAGACTTCCACGAGGCCCGGGCCATCGCCGCCCTCTATATCGCCCGGGAGCGGCTGCGCGACGAGCGGCCCCACCCGTTTACCTGGTAGGTCGGGTAAACGAGCGACAGCGAGAGCACCCGACGGCCCCCAGGGTAGCCCCGAGCCTCGGCATCAGCAGACCAACCTAGAGACTGATCCAGCGCCGTTGTCGATGGCTGGTCAGTCCCGCCTCCAGCAGCGCCATCACCGCGGCGGCCTCCTCCACGCTCACCGGCATGGGACTCTCGCCGCGCAGCGCCGCGGCCACCCCCCGGTAGTAGGCGAGATAATCCCCCGGCAGGCTGGGATGCTCCCGGGATACCGGCTCGCCCGCCTCCGTCGCCAGGCAGAGTCGCCCCGGGGCATCCTGGCCCCAGCCGTCGCTCGGGGTATCACCGGCCTTGAGCCGCGCCTCCTGGGGGTCCAGGCCAAACTTCACGTAGCTGCCCCGGGTGCCATGCACTCGCCAGCGCGGCGTCTCCTCCGCCACCAGGGTACCCGCCTTGAGCTCCACACTGAGCCCCTCGTAGTCGAGCAGGGCGGCGAACTCGTCATCGACCCGGGCGCCGTCACGGCGTGACGCCAGGTCGAGGAGGATCGCCCGGGGCCTGCCGAAAAGCATCAGGGCCTGATCCAGCAGATGCGGGCCCAGGTCGTACCAGATGCCGCCGCCGGGGCGCGGCGACTCCCGCCAGCGGTCACGCACCTCGGGACGGAAGCGGTCGAAGCGCGATTCCACCCGGGTGACCCGCCCCAGGCTCTCCTCGGCCAGCAACGCCGCGAGGGTCAGGAAGTCGCTGTCCCAGCGGCGGTTATGAAACACCGACAGGCCCTTGCCCTGCGCCTCCGCCAGGGCCTCGAGGGCCCGCGCCTCGGCCAGGTCCAGGGTAAAGGGCTTGTCCACCACCACATGCTTGCCCGCCTCCAGGGCGGCCCGCGCCAGGGGGTAGTGAGTCTCGTTGGGGGTGGGAATCACCACCAGGTCGATCTCCGGTCGGGCGAAGAGCGCCTCGGGGTCGGCCTCCACCGCCACTCCCGGCAGGGCCTCGATCACCTTGGCGGCATCGCTCGAGGCCACCGCGGCGAGGGTCAGGCCCGGGGTGGCCTGGATCAGCGGCGCATGGAAGACCTGGCTGGCGAAGCCATAGCCCACCAGGCCAACCTGAATCGTTTCAGTCATAGACGCTCCTCCTGTCGGCGACTTATCGCCGCTTGCGTGATCGATATCATAAAAGGATCAAAGAATGGTCATCCCCCCCGCCCGGGAGTCCCCCATACTGAATGGCGCTGGCTCATTCATCCGAGCAAGGAGGATAACGATGTGCTGTGAACTGGAAAGCCTGGAAGCGATGGAGTTCTGGTATGCCATCGAGTGCGAACTGCGGGCCGAGGCCGAGCACCGGTCCCCCGAGGCGCCCCTGGAGCGCGCCGCCTGATGCCGAGCGAGCCCCGAATCGCAAGACCCGCGCCGAGGCGCGGGTCTTTTTTTGCTGAGGCGGATCAATCCAGCTTGGAGAGGTCGCGCACCGCGCCCTTGTCGGCGGAGGTGGCCAGCAGCGCATAGGCCTTGAGGGCCGCGGAGACCCGGCGGTCGCGCTGGATGCTCGGCTTCCAGGCGTCACCGCCCTTGGCTTCCATGGCCGCCCGGCGCGCCGCCAGCGCCTCGTCGGAGAGCTTGACGTCGATGCTGCGGTTGGGAATGTCGATGCGGATGAGATCGCCCTGTTCCACCAGACCGATGGCGCCCCCCGCCGCCGCCTCCGGCGAGACGTGGCCGATGGAGAGCCCGGAGGTGCCGCCGGAGAAGCGACCGTCGGTGAGCAGTGCACAGGCCTTGCCCAGCCCCTTGGACTTGAGATACGAGGTCGGGTAGAGCATCTCCTGCATGCCCGGGCCGCCCTTGGGTCCCTCGTAGCGGATGACGACGACATCGCCCTCCTTCACCTTGCCCTCGAGGATATGCGCCACCGCCTGATCCTGGGACTCCACCACATGGGCCGGGCCCTCGAAGACCAGGATGGAGTCGTCGACCCCGGCGGTCTTCACCACGCAGCCATCCACGGCGATATTGCCCTTGAGCACCGCCAGGCCACCCTCCCGGGAGAAGGCGTGCTCCAGGTCGCGGATACAACCGGTGGCGCGGTCGCCATCGAGGCTCGGCCAGCGGGCGCTCTGGGAGAAGGCCACCTGGGTGGGCACCCCGCCGGGGCCGGCCTTGTAGAACTCCACCACCTCGGGGCTGGGGTTGCGCATGATGTCCCATTCGTCCAGGGCGGCCTTCATGGAGTCGCCGTAGACGGTGGGCACCCGGGTATCGAGGACGCCGGCACGATCCAGCTCGCCGAGGATGGCCATGATGCCGCCGGCCCGGTGCACGTCCTCGATATGGTACTTCTGGGTGTTGGGCGCCACCTTGCAGAGCTGCGGCACCTCCCGGGAGAGGCGGTCGATATCGGTCATATCGAAGTCGACCCCGGCCTCCTGGGCGGCGGCCAGCAGGTGCAGGATGGTGTTGGTGGAACCGCCCATGGCGATATCCAGGGTCATGGCGTTCTTGAACGCCGCCTTGGCGCCGATGGCCCGGGGCAGCAGGTGCGCCTCCTCGCCTTCGTAGTAGCGCTTGGCCAGCTCGACGATGCGGTGGCCAGCGGTCTCGAACAGCCGGCGACGGTCGGCATGGGTGGCCACCACGGTGCCGTTGCCCGGCAGCGCCAGGCCCAGCGCTTCCATCAGGCAGTTCATGGAGTTGGCGGTAAACATGCCGGAGCAGCTGCCGCAGGTGGGGCAGGCGCTGCGCTCGACTTCGGCCAGGGTCTCGTCGTCGACGCTGTCGTCGGCGGCCATCACCATGGCGTCTACCAGGTCGAGGCCGTGGTCGAGGAGCTTGGTCTTGCCGGCCTCCATGGGGCCGCCGGAGACGAAGATCACCGGGATATTCAGGCGCATGGCGGCCATCAGCATCCCGGGGGTGATCTTGTCGCAGTTGGAGATGCACACCAGGGCGTCGGCGCAGTGGGCGTTGACCATGTACTCGACGCTGTCGGCGATCAGGTCGCGGCTGGGCAGCGAGTAGAGCATGCCGTCGTGGCCCATGGCGATGCCGTCGTCCACGGCGATGGTGTTGAACTCCTTGGCCACCCCGCCGGCCTTCTCGATCTCGCGGGCCACCAGTTGCCCCATGTCCTTGAGGTGCACATGGCCGGGCACGAACTGGGTGAAGGAGTTGGCCACGGCGATGATCGGCTTGTGGAAGTCGTCATCCTTCATGCCGGTGGCGCGCCACAGGGCGCGGGCGCCGGCCATGTTGCGACCGGCGGTGGTGGTGCGGGAACGATACTCGGGCATGGTGTCCTCTAGATGGTGCTGCCGGCCGTACCGGGGGCGGTCGGCCGGTCGAATCGGTGTCCAGTCCTGCCGATTTTGTCATGTGGCTGGCCATCAGGCCAGCACCCCTCAGCTACTCAAGCGTTATTCGCCCCAGGGCGTCAGGCGGCCGTCCACCAGGGCCAGGCGGCGCTGGGCCAGGGCCTCGATATCCTCCCGGTCGTGGCTGACCAGCAGCACCGCCACCCCCGCCTGCTGCTGGCGTTTGACCAGGGCCCAGAGGCCCTGGCGGTTGGCGTGATCGAGGCCGGTGAAGGGCTCGTCCAGCAGCAGCAACGGCGCCTGGCACAGCAGCGCCCGGGTCAGGGCCACCCGCTGGCGCTGGCCGCCGGAGAGCTCGCCGGGTAGGCGCTCCTCGAGGCCCGCCAGCCCCACCTCGCTCAGGCCATCGCGGATGCGCCGGCGCTGGGCGGCGTCGAGCCGGAGGCTGGGGACCAGCCCCAGGCCGATATTGGCCCACACCGGCAGGTGATCGAAGAGGTTGTGCTCCTGGAAGACCGTGGTGATGCCCCGCTCCCAGGGCGGCCGCCCGAGCAGGTCGCGCTCGCCCCAGCGCAGGCTGCCGGCGGCGGGCTCCAGGAAGCCCGCCAGCAGGTTGAGCAGGGTGCTCTTGCCGGCCCCCGAGGGCCCCTCCAGGGCCAGGCACTCGCCGGGAGCCAGGTCGAAGCGGAAGCAGAAGTCCGGCGTCTCCCCCGGCTCATGGCGGTCGTAGTGAAAGATCAGATCATCGCAGTGGAGCATAGGCGCCCATGTCATCGCTCGTGGTGTGAAGCTTATCGATCAAGCAACTCTTCGTTGTAGGGTTATCGCAGCTCAGCACGAAGGCACGGGGCTACCCTGGGGGCAGGCCTTCGCAAAGACGCTGTGAATCCATCCATGGACGCTCGACTTTTTCGTCCCTGAAAAAGACGCTTTGCTCCGCCCTGCCCCCAGCGCCCCTCAGCCATTCCCTCAGCCATTCCCACAGCGATAGCCCTGCCCTTCGTCTGAGAAGTGGGTTTAGGGTCGAAAGGGGTAGCGCGGGCGGCGCCGGCTCAGAACGTCGAGCAGGCTGAAGACCAGTACCACCGCCAGCAGCAGCACCAGGGCGGTGGCCGCGGCGCCCTGCCAGCGGTAGCCGCCCAGTTGCTGGAAGAGCAGCATCGGCAGGGTCGGCGCCGCCGGGCTGCCGAACAGGGCGATCACGCTGAAGTCGCCCAGCGAGAGGGTCATGGCATAGGCCAGGGCCAGGGCCGCGGAGCGGCGTAGCCGTGGCCAGACCAGCCAGCGCAGTCGCGCCCGGCCATGGATGCCGAACTGCTCCGCCAGGCGCTCCTCCGGGGCCGAGAGGCCGGGAATGGCGCCGCGCAGCACCTGCATGGCGAAGGGCAGCGCCATAAAGCCATTAACCAGCACCACCAGGGCGTAGCCGTGCCAGCCGGCGCCCAGGGAGGGGCGCAGCAGCAGGAAGAGGCCGGTGCCCAGCACCAGGGCCGGAATCACCAGGATCAACTGGCCGCTGCCCTCCATCGCCAGGGCGGCGAGGCGCGAGCCGCGCCGCCGCAGCGCCTCGGCCCCGGCCAGCAGCGCCAGGGCCAGCAGCAGGGAGAGGCCTCCCGCTCCCAGCGCCATGGCCAGGCTGCGCAGCGCCGCCGGCCACAGGCTTCCCCGCCCCGGCAATTCGGGCAGGCCGTAGAGGCCGGCCAGGGTCACCGCCGCCAGCGGCGGCACCAGCAGCAGGGTCAGCCCCAGCAGCCAGAGTCCGTCATGCCACCGCGACAGCCCCAGGGCATCGCGGCGCCACCAGCGCCCGCCAGGCAGGCCACCGCTGGCGCCGGGCACCAGCCGCGGCGTGCCGCCCCGGGTCAGCGCCACCAGCCACAGGCTCAGGCAGAGCACCAGTTGGGTCAGCGCCAGCAGCGCCGCCAGGGCCAGGTCGTGGTCGAACTTCAGCGCCTGGTAGAGGGCCACCTCCAGGGTCGTGGAGCGGGGCCCGCCGCCCAGGGTCATGACGATGGCGAAGCTGGTGAAACAGAGGGTGAAGACCAGGGCCGCCAGGCGCGGCAGCAGCGAACGCAGCCGCGGCCACTCGAGAGTGCGCCAGATGGCGCCCCGGGAGAGGCCCAACTGGGCGGTGAGCCGCCAGTGGGCCGCCGGCGCCGTCTCCAGGGCCTGCAGCATCAGCCGCGCCGAGAGTGGAAGGTTGTAGAAGACATGCGCCAGGACGATGCCGGAGAGGCCATAGAGGTAGCCCGCCGGGGTCCCGGTCAGCCCCTCCCAGAGCGGCGCCGCCCAGCCCTGGCGACCGTGCACCGCCACCAGGCCGAACAGGGCGATCAGGGTGGGAATCACCAGCGACAGCTCCATGGCCCGCAGCAGCAGGCGCCGCCCGGGGAAGCGCGGCCGCCGGGCCAGGGCCAGGGCCACCGGGATGGCCAGCCCCACGGAAAGCCCGGTGGAGAGGGTCGCCTGCCAGAGGGTGAAGCGCAGGATACCCGCCAGCCAGGGCTCCCGCCACAGGTCGCCGACCGACAGCGACGGCGCCTGCCAGAGCAGCGCCGCCAGGCTGGCCAGTCCCAGCCCGGCCACCGCGCCCAGGGCCAGCCAACCAGCGCCCAGGGCCAGCGGCGAGACCCGGCTAGCGGCTGCTGGCATTAAGCCATTCGCGAATCCAGGCCCGGCGGTTGTCGCGCACCTCCTCCGGGGTGAAGGTGAGGCTCGCCGGCTCGATCAGCCGCTCGAAGACCTCGGGGAGCGCGTCGCCCAGGTCGATGGCCGGATTCATCACGTTACCCAGGGGGATATGACGCTGGAAATCCGGCGTCAGCATGAAGCGCAGGAAGTCCCGGGCCAGCTCGGGCTCGTCGCTGCGCTCCAGCATGGCGGCGGTCTCCACCTGCAGGTAGTGGCCCTCGGAAAACTCGGCGGCCTGGTAGCGGTCACTCTCCTCCACCGCCATATGGTAGGCGGGCGAGGTGGCGTAGGAGAGCACCATGGGCGCCTCGCCGTTCATGAACAGCGAGAAGTAGGCCTGGCTCCAGCCTGGAGTCACGGTCAATACCCGCTCGTTGAGGCGCGCCCAGGCCTCGGCGGCCGCGTCGCCGTAGACCTGCTTGATCCACAGCAGCAGGCCCTGACCGGTGGTGCTGGTGCGGGGGTCCTGGATGATCACCCGGACGTCGTCCGGCGCCTCCAGCAGCTCGGCGAAACTCGCCGGCGGGGTGGCGAGCTGCTCGGTGTCGTAGACGAAGGCGAAGTGACCCCAGTCGAAGGGCAGGAAGGTGTCGTCCCGCCAGTCGATGGGCAGCCGCAACGGCGCGGTGTCGACCCCATGGGGGGCCAGCACGCCCAGCTCGCGGGCCTCGGCCATCAGGTTCATGTCCAGGCCCAGCACCAGGTCGGCGGCGCTGCCCTCGCCTTCCAGGCGCAGGCGCTGGAGGATATCCACCCCGCCGTCGAGGGCGACGAACTCGAGGTCGCAGTCGCCGCACCGGGCCTCGAAGGCCGCCTCGATGCCCGGCCCCGGCCCCCACTCGGAGACGAAGGAGCCGTAGGTGTAGACGGTCAGGGTGCGCTCGTCCGCCGAGACCGTCCCCGCCGCCAGGGATAGCGCCACGATGGCACAGGCACCAAACCTCACTGCATTGTTCATCAATAGCCCCTTATTGAATAATTCGTCGGATGCGCCTTCGGCTTATCCGACCTACGCCGGCCCCGTAGGTCGAATAAACGAGCCAAAGGCGAGAGCATCCGACGATGCGGCTAGCCGAACACCACTCGGGCCACGTCCTTGTAGCGCTTGGCGAAGTGCACCCTCATCCCCGCCTTGAGCGAGCGCCGGATCAGCCGAACACCACCCGGGCCACGTCCTGGTAGCGCTTGGCGAAGTGCACCCTCATCCCCGCCTTGAGGTATTCGGGCAGTTCGTCATAGTCGCGGCGGTTGGGCTCCGGCAGGATCACCTCGAAGATTTCGCTGCGCCGGGCGGCGATGATCTTCTCGCGGATGCCGCCCACCGGCAACACCTGGCCGGTCAGGGTCAGCTCCCCGGTCATCGCCAGGGGCCGGTCGATGGCCTGGTGGCGCGCCAGCGACAGCAGCGCCGTGGTCATGGTGACCCCCGCCGAGGGACCGTCCTTGGGGGTCGCCCCCTCCGGCACATGCAGGTGGATAAAGGCCTCGTTGAAGAAGTCCGGGTCGGCACCATACTCCCCCAGGTGCCCCTGCACATAGCTATAGGCGATATTCGCCGACTCCTGCATCACCTCGCCGAGCTTGCCGGTGAGCTTAAAGCCGCGGGCCAGGGCGTGCACCTTGCCCGCCTCGATGGGCAGGGTGGCGCCGCCCATGGCGGTCCAGGCGAGTCCGGTGACCACGCCCTCCCCCTTGAGCACCTTCTCGCGGCGGAAGATGGGCGCGCCGAGGAACGCCTCGAGGTTATTCACCGAGACCTTGACGCTCTGCTGGCCATTCTCCAGCAGCTTGACCGCCGCCTTGCGCACGATGCGGTGCAGTTGCTTCTCCAGTTGGCGCACCCCGGCCTCCCGGGCATAGCCCTCGATCACCTGCTTGAGGGCCGCATCGGTCAGGTTGATGCGCTTCTTGGGGATCTTGTCGCGCCTGAGCAGCTTGGGCCAGAGGTGGTGCTTGGCGATGGCCAGCTTCTCCTCGGCGATATAGCCGGAGAGGCGGATCTGCTCCATGCGATCGAGCAAGGGACCGGGGATCGAGTCCAGGGTATTGGCGGTGCAGACGAAGAGCACCTTGGAGAGGTCCAGGCGCACGTCCAGGTAGTGGTCGAGGAAGTCGACGTTCTGCTCCGGGTCGAGCACCTCGAGCAGCGCCGAGGCGGGGTCGCCCTGGAAGGACTGGCCCAGCTTGTCGATCTCGTCGAGCATGATCACCGGGTTCTGGACCTCCACCTCCTTGAGGGCCTGGACCAGCTTGCCGGGCATGGCGCCAATATAGGTGCGCCGGTGGCCCTTGATCTCCGCCTCGTCGCGCATGCCGCCCACCGAGAAGCGGTAGAACTCACGCCCCAGGGCCTCGGCGATGGAGCGGCCGATGGAGGTCTTGCCGACCCCGGGCGGACCGACCAACAGCAGGATGGAGCCGCCCACGTCGCCCTTGAAGGTGCCCTCGGCGAGGAACTCGATGATCCGCTCCTTGACGTCCTTGAGGCCGTCGTGGTCGCGATCCAGCACCTCCCGGGCATGGGCCAGGTCCAGGTTGTCGTCGCTGGTGATGCCCCAGGGCAGGCTGGTCAGCCAATCCAGGTAGTTGCGGGTGGTGCCGTACTCCGGTGAGCCGGTCTCCAGCACCGAGAGCTTGTCGAGCTCTTCCTCGACGCGGGTCAGCACCCTGGGCGGCAGCGTCAACTCCTCCAGGCGGTCGCGGAAGGTGTCCACGTCGTTCTCGCGATCGTCCTTGGAGATGCCCAGCTCGCGCTGGATCACCTTGAGCTGCTCGCGCAGGAAGAACTCCCGCTGGCGCTCCTGCATCTTGGCGTTGACCTGCTCGCTGATCTCGCTCTGCAGCTGGGCCACCTCGATCTCCTTGTGCAGCAGCGGCAACACCTTCTGCATGCGCGGCAGCACCGCCAGGGTCTCGAGGATCGCCTGCAGCTCCGGCCCCTTGGCGGAGGTGATGGCGGCGGCGAAGTCGGCCAGGGGCCCCGGCTCGTGGGGACTAAAGCGGTTGAGGTAGTGCTTGAGCTCCTCGCCGTAGAGGGGGTTGATCGGCAGCAGCTCCTTGATGCCGTTGATCACCGCCATGGCGTAGGCGCGGGCCTCGTCGGCCTCGGCATCCACCGGCTCCTTGGGGTAGCTCACCTCCACCAGGTAGGGGGGCCGGCGGGAGAGCCAGCGCTGGATGCGAAAGCGCTTCAGGCCCTGGGCGATAAACTGGATCTGGTTGTCGCCCTGCTCCACCTTGTGCATGCGCACCGTGGTGCCTATCTCGGGGAAGTGCTCGGGGGTCAGCTCCTCGAGGTCGGTCTCGCCGACGAACGCCAGGCCCACGGCATGGTGGGGCGTCTTGCCGACTCGCTCGATGGTCTCCTCCCAGCGCGGGCGGTGGATCACCAGCGGCTGCACCTGGGCGGGAAAGAAGGGCCGATTGTGGATCGGCAGCAGGTAGATGCGTTCCGGCAGGCTATCGCCGCTGGGCACCATGGCGTGGGTCGGCTCGTCGCCCGACTCGTCGCCGTGCTCGGAGGCCTCGACGTCCTCGACGCCATCGACAATCAGGTTGTGCCGCTCGTCGTCATGCTCGCTCATGATCCATCCTGTATCCGGGGTCGATGACCAGTATGGCAACAGGAATGCGGGCGGCGACGACAAACTTCAAGCATGGGTGCCCGGGAAGACGTCGGATGCTCTCGCCTACGGCTCGTTTATCCGACCTACGCCGGGAATCCACGTAGGTCGGGTAAGCGAGCGACAGCGAGTGCACCCGACGGGGGGCACCCGATTGAGCTACCAGGGCAGCGCCTTGAGCGGCTGGTCATTGAGGTAGGGCCGGCCCTCGCGGAGCTCGACGCGCAGCTCGTCACTGCCGCCGGGCAGCCCCAGCATCAGGGCCAGCGAAGGCGGCAGCGGCGCCAGGCGCAAGCGGCCGTCGAGGCGCCGCCGCAGCTCGGCACCCCCGCCGGGACGCGCCAGCTGCTCCAGGCTCAGCTCGGTGACGCCCGCCCCGTCGAAGGTCAGCTCCCCCTCGCCCTGGGTCGAGAGGCCCAGCATGCGGCTGTCGAGGTCGAGTTCGGAGAGCACCAGGCGCGGCGATTCGGCGAGCAGCGCCAGCAGGTCCGGGAACCAGGCCTCGAGGAGCGCCTCCCACTCGGCGGGCGTCAGTTGCTCCAGGTCGCCGTCGAGGCGCTCCAGCTCGTCGCGCAGGCTCTCGTAGAGGCGCCAGGCGGCGTCGGCGTCCAGGCGTTCCAGGGCGAGATCGAAGCCCCCGGAGGCCACCGGCGCGTCGTCCAGGCGGGCTTCCTCCAGCGACAGGCCCATGGCCAGCTCGAGAAACTCCTCGCCCAGGTCGACGTCGCTGGTGTAGCCCAGCCCCTGCAGATGCAGGGTCTGGCCGCGCGCCTCGACGAAGCGCAGGCTCTCCAGGCGCATGCTGTCCTGCTGATGGAAGCGGCGCCCCCCCTCGCCGTAGCGGTAATGGCTCTCCAGGGTGGTGGGACCCGCCGCCAGGCGACCCTCGTCGGCGGTCAGCCACCAGGGCGCGACCTCCCCCTCGAGGATCAGGTCGCCGCGCTCGCCACTCAGCGTCGCCGAGATGCCCTGGAAGTCGAGGCGCCAGTCGCTCGCCTCCCAGGTGAAGCCGGCCAGCTCCAGGCTGGCGTCCAGGGTCTGGCTCAGGGTATGGAAGTCGGCGACCCAGCGCGGCGTGGGCAGCTCCGGCAGCTCGCCGAGGGCGCCGCGAAGCTCCTCGACCAGGGCGCCGTCCAGGCTCAGGTCGGCGTCCCCCTCGACCCGGGTGGTGAGGATGCCGTGGCTCGCCTGATAGGGCACCCTGGCCTGCCAGTCATTGCCCACCAGGGGCGCCAGGCGCACCTCGCCGCTGGAGTGGAACCAGCCCGACTCGCTGCTCAGGCGCTCGACGCGCAGATTGCCCTGCTGGGCCATGTTCTCCAGGCTCGTCGCCAGCTCCCGCTCGAAGACGGCGCTGGACACCGCATGACCGGCCAGGTAGCCGCCGCCAATGATCACCAGGGCCCCCAGGGCCAGCACTCCCTTGCGCATAGATGTCTCCCTTAATGAACAATCGGCCTAGTGGAGCCAGAGCCAGAGATGGATGGTCCCCCAAGCATAGAGCCCCGCCATGACGTCGTCGATCATGATGCCGAAGCCCCCCGCCACCCGCCGGTCGGCCCAGCGGATCGGCCAGGGCTTGAAGACATCGAAGATCCGGAAAATAAGAAAGCCCCACAGCGCCGCCTCCCAGGAGAAGGGTACCGCCGCCATGGTGATCCAGTAGCCGACGAACTCGTCCCAGACGATGCCGGAATGGTCGTGGACCCCCAGGTCGTTGGATGTCTTCTCACAGAGCCAGACCCCCACCACGAAGGTGACGACGATCATCATCAGGTACCAGCTCAGTGGCAGGTCGGCCATCAGCCAGTAGAAGGGGATCGCCGCCAGGGTGCCGAAGGTGCCGGGGGCCCAGGGCACCGCGCCGCTGCCCAGCCCGAAGGCCAGGAAGTGGGTGGGGCGGCGCCAGACACTGGCCGGCGCCCGATTCATTTCCGGCCTCCCGGGAAATGCTGCCAGCCGCCGGCATCGCCGGACACCACGCCGCGCAGCCCGGGGGCCGCCTCGCAGCGACCGATCACCGTCAGCGGCAGGGCCAGCTCGGCGAGGCGCCGCCGGGCCTCGTCGAGGCACTCGGCGGGGATCGCCAGCAGCAGCTCATAGTCGTCACCGCCGCTTAACGCCGCCTGACGGGCCGCCTCAGCCCCCAGGGCATCCACCAGGCCCTCGCCCAGGGGCAGGGCCTCGGGCTCCAGGGTGGCGCCCAGCCCGGAGGCCTCGAGCAGGTGGCCGAGGTCAGCCAGCAGGCCGTCGGAGAGGTCGATGGCGGCACTCGCCAGGCCACGCAGGGCGAGGCCCGCCCCCAGCCGCGGCTGGGGCAGCAGGTAGGCGCGCAGCAGCGGATGTGCGAGGTCCCGCTCGCCGGCCTGCCAGGCGCGGAGGCCGCCATGGGCGCCGCCCAGGCCGCCGGTCACCGCCAGCAGGTCGCCGGGGCGAGCGCCGTCGCGGCGCAGCGCCTCACCGGGCGCCACCTCGCCGTGCACGGTGACGCCGATGGCCAGTTGCCCCCGGGTCACGTCGCCGCCCACCAGGCTGATCCCGGCGGACTCGCAGAGCCCGTGAAAGCCGGCGGCGAGGTCCGCCAGCCAGGCATCGTCGGCCTCGGCCAGGGTCAGGGACATCAGGCACCAGCGCGGCCGCGCGCCCATGGCGGCGAGGTCGCTGAGGCTGACCGCCAGGGCACGATGGCCGATGGCCGATGGCGGCGCCTCGCCGGGGAAATGCACGCCCGCCACCGAGGTATCGACGCTGACGGCGAGCTGCTGCCCCGGGGTCGGCGCCAAGAGGGTGCAATCGTCGCCCACGCCCAGCACCACCCCGGCGTCCCGGGCGGGACGCCGAAAGTGGCGGGCGATCAATTCGAATTCGCTGGGCGCGGCGCTGTCTGGGTGATTTCGCATGGGCGAGGCACCTCAGCGGCGGGCGCGAACCTCGGCCGAGCGCAACCGCCCGGCGAGCTTGTCGAGGATGCCGTTGATGTACTTGTGGCCGTCGGTGGCGCCGAAGGACTTGGCCAGCTCGACGCCCTCGTTGATCACCGCCCGGTAGGGGACCTCGAGGCGGCGGGAGAGCTCATAGGTCCCCAGGCGCAGGATCGCCAGCTCGATGGGGTCGACGTCCTCGATGCGCCGGTCGAGCAGGGGCGCCAGGCTGGCGTCCAGGTCGGCCTGGAAGCGCACCACGCCATGCATCAGCTCATGGAAGAGCGCCAGGTCGGCGATCTCCATGACCTTGTGCCAGTTCTCGTGGTCTTCCAGGTCGTCGTCGGCCACCTGGCTGCGGAATTCCGCCTCCA
Source organism: Halomonas sp. NCCP-2165 (assembly GCF_023708045.1). NCBI lineage: Bacteria > Pseudomonadati > Pseudomonadota > Gammaproteobacteria > Oceanospirillales > Halomonadaceae > Halomonas > Halomonas sp. NCCP-2165. The sequence continues at coordinate 42,364 of NZ_BRCY01000017.1, read as the reverse complement.
CGGTGGTGATCGACTTGCCGGTCAGCTGCCACTGGTAGATGCCCTGCACCGCCAGTTCGCGGGCGGCGCGGCGGCTCTGCTGCGCCTTGGAGGGCGGACGCTGACCGCCACGGGGTGCGCTCATGCCTCACCCCCGAAGCGCTTGAGCAGGGAGACCATCTCCATGGCCGCCATGGCCGCCTCGGCGCCCTTGTTGCCGGCCTTGGTACCGGAGCGCTCGATGGCCTGCTCGATGGAGTTGACGGTCAGCACGCCGTTGGCGACCGGGGTATCGAACTCCAGCTGCAGGTTGCCCAGGGCGGCGTTGCAGCCGCCGGCCACGTACTCGAAATGGGGGGTGCCGCCACGGATCACCGCGCCGAGGGCGATCACCGCGTCGGGACGCACCACCTGCAGGGCCCGCTTCACCGCCAGCGGCAGTTCCCAGGCCCCCGGCACATGGACGATATCGATATTGTCGGCGTCCACGCCATGTCGGGTCAGGCTATCCACGGCGCCGTCCACCAGGCTGTCCACCACATGGTGGTTGAAACGGCCCACCACGATGACGTAGCGGCCATCGACATCGGTGAAACTGCCTTCGACTTGGGAGATCGCTTGCATGCTTGCTTTCCTGCTTGATCGCGAGCGCCTGAGGCGCCTATCGGCGGGCCCGAGGGCCCGCCACTAAATTGAAGAATCGGTGGCGACGGCGGCTCAGGGGCCGACCCGCTCCACCACTTCCAGATCGAACCCCGACAGGGCCGAGAACTTCCACGGTGAACTGAGCAGACGCATCTGCCCCACGCCCAGGTGGCGCAGGATCTGCGAGCCGGTGCCGATGGTCAGGTAGTTGCCGGCACCATCGGAATCGGTGGTGCGCGGTGCCCGCTTGCGCTCCAGCAGGATGTCCAGCTGATCCTTGAGATCCTGATGGGGGCGACCATCGTCGAGCAGCACGAAGACGCCGGCCTCGGCGGCGGCCACCTCGGCCAGGGCCGCGCCGGCGGTCCAGCTCTGGCTCTCCGGCTTGCTCAGGGTCAGCAGGTCGCGCAGGGTATCGGCCAGGTGCACCCGCACCGTGGTGGGGCCGTCCGGGTGGGGGCGTCCCTTGACCAGGGCCAGGTGATGGGCGCCCTGGATGCTGTCGCGGAACACATGCAGGCTCAGCTCGCCGAAAGCGGTGTCCACCGGCGTCGCCTCCAGGTGCTCCACGGTGTGTTCGTTATGGATGCGATAGTGGATCAGGTCGGCGATGGTGCCCATCTTGATGCCATGCTCGGCGGCGAAGCGCTCCAGCTCCGGGCGGCGCGCCATGGAGCCGTCCTCGTTCATGATCTCGCAGATCACGCCGCTGGGCTCCAGGCCGGCCATGGCCGCCAGATCGCAGGCCGCCTCGGTGTGGCCGGCGCGGCGCAGCACGCCGCCGGGTTCGGCCATCAGCGGGAAGATATGCCCCGGCTGGACGATATCCTCGGGCTTGGCGTCGCGGGCCGCGGCCACCTGCACGGTGCGGGCGCGGTCGGCGGCGGAGATCCCGGTGGTGACCCCTTCCGCGGCCTCGATGGAGAGGGTGAACTTGGTACCGAAGCCGGAGCCGTTGTCGCTGACCATCAGCGGCAGCTTGAGGCGCTCGCAGCGCTCACGGGTCATCGGCAGGCAGATCAGGCCACGGGCGTGCCGCGCCATGAAGTTGATATGCTCGGCCTCGACCTTCTCGGCGGCCATGATGATATCGCCTTCGTTCTCGCGATCCTCATCGTCCATCAGGATCACCATCTTGCCCTGGCGAATGTCCTCGACCAGGGCCTCGATGCTGGCCAGTCCGTTGCCGGACGCGGCGGCCTGAGTGGAGGACTCGGGGGAAGCCGAATCCTGGGAAGAGTGCGCCATGGGATCTCCGAATCTCTGATTGGGCCGGGTGTCGCCACCGGGCGACGACGTTGCCAAATACCAACGCCCCTATCGGGCCGGCGCTCAGGGTACCTTGGTCGAACGCCAGGCGCTAGTGGTTGGCCACCCATGCCGGCCTGTATCAGGCCATCTGCCAAAGCGCCCTTGGCGCTCAGGGACTCACTTGGGTCGAACGCCAGGCGCTAGTCCAAGGCCGACCGTCGCTAACCCGTGGGACCAGTGCCAAAGCGCCCTTGGCGCTCAGGGACTCACTTGGGTCGAACGTTTGGCGCCAGTAGGTCGGATAAGCCAGGGGGCAGAGGTAGGTCGGATAAGCGAGCCTACGGCGAGGGCATCCGACTCTCCCGGGTCGAACGCCAGGCGCTAGTCGGGTGCTCTCGCTGACGCTCGTTTACCCGACCTACAGGCTCGTTTACCCGACCTACAGGCTCGTTTACCCGACCTACAGGCTCGCTTATCCGACCTACGTGACCCGCCGCGGCCGGGCGGTGATCCGCCAATCCTGGCCGATGGCGCGGATATCGAGGATCTCCAGGGGGCGCTGCTGGGTCATGCGCTCGAGGCCCGGCAGCTGGAACAACGGTCGCGCCTCGCCGCCCAGCAGGGTCGGCGCCATAAAGAGCTGCAATTCGTCGATAAGGCCGGCGTCGAGCATGGCCCCGGCCAGGGTCGCCCCGGTCTCCAGCAGCACCTCGTTCACCTCTTCCTCGGCGGCCAGGTGCGCCAGCAGCGCCGAGAGGTCGACCCGGCCGCCCTCTCCTGCCGGCAGGACCACCACCTCGGCGCCGACGGCCTCCAGGCGCGCGCGCCGCTCGCCGTCCTCGCTGCGGGTCGCCACCAGGGTTCGCCCCGGCTCGCGCAGGCAGGCCGCGGCCTCGGGCATCCGCAGCCACGAATCCACCACCACCCGCAGCGGCTGGCGCCCGGCAATCGTTTCGGCGTCCGCGAGCCCCAACTGGTCGGCGCGTACCGTCAACCGCGAGTTATCGAAGATGATCGACTCCACCCCGGTCATCACCGCGCCGGACTCGGCGCGCAGCCGCTGCACCGCGGAGCGGGCCTGGGGGCCGGTGATCCATTGCGACTCGCCGGAGCGCATGGCGGTGCGACCATCCAGGCTCATGGCCATCTTCAGGCGCACGAAGGGACGCCCCGCGCTCATGCGCCGGATAAAGCCGGGGTTGAGCGCCCGCGCCTCGGCCTCCAGCAGCCCGCAGGCCACCTCGATACCGGCCTCGCGGAGGATGGCGAAGCCCTGGCCGGCCACCCGGGGGTTGGGGTCCTGCATGGCGGCCACCACCCGCGCCACCCCGGCGTCCACCAGGGCGCGGGCGCAGGGGCCGGTGCGCCCCTGGTGAGCGCAGGGTTCGAGGGTCACATAGGCGGTGGCGCCCCGCGCCGCCGTGCCGGCCGCCCGCAGCGCCAGCACCTCGGCATGGGGCTCGCCGGCGCGGCGATGGAAGCCCTCTCCCACCAGGCGCCCCTCCTTGACCAGCACGCAGCCGACCCGGGGATTGGGATGGGTGGTGTAGCGACCGCGGCGCGCCAGGGTCAGGGCGCGCGCCATCCACTGCTCGGGGGTAGGCATGGCCATGGGGCTCCTCGGAGTTTCAGTCGTCGTGGGGCGAAAATTGCGGTTCCTGGGCCAGGCGATCGATCTCGGCGCGGAATTCGTCCAGGTCCTGGAAGCGCCGATAGACCGAGGCGAAGCGAATATAGGCCACCTGATCGAGGCGCTTGAGGGCCTGCATCACCTCCTCGCCGATATCGCGGGCCTGGATCTCCCGCTCGCCGCGGGCACGCAGCCGCTGACGAATCCGCTCCACGGCGGCCTCCATGGACTCGGCGCTGACCGGGCGTTTCTCCAGCGCGCGCAGCATGCCGGCGCGCAGCTTGGCCTCGTCGAAGCTCTCCCGTGAGCCATCCGCCTTGATCACCCGGGGCATCACCAGCTCGGCGGTCTCGTAGGTGGTGAAGCGCTCGCCGCAGGCCGCGCACTGGCGGCGACGGCGCACCTGATCGCCATCCACCACCAGGCGGGAGTCGGTGACCTTGGTGTCATGGGCACCGCAGAAGGGACAATGCATGAATCGGTTCCGGGATTTACTGTTGGCTGGATTGCGTCCTATTGTAGCGATTCGCCGATACCTCGCCCAGCCACTATCCCCGGAGACACCATGCCCCCTCGTGCCTTGCTGTTCGGCGCCGTCCTGATCACCGCCGCCCTGCCCACCGGGGCCGAGTCCCTGCCCGCCCCCATCGCCGCCCTGGAGCGCCAGGGGCTGAGCATCCACGGCAGCTTCGAGGCCCCCGGCGGCCTGACCGGCTACGCCGGCAGCTATCAGGGTCGAGAACTGGCCGCCTACCTGCTGGCGGATGGCGAGCATGTGATCGTCGGCACCCTGCAGGACGCCGCGGGCAACGACCTGAGCGCCGCCCCCCTGGAGCGCCTGGTGCGCGCGCCCCAGGATGCCGAGACCTGGGCCGAACTCGAACAGAGTGCCTGGATCGCCGATGGCGACGACGCCGCCGAACGCGTCGTCTATGTCTTTACCGACACTCGCTGCCCCTACTGCGACGCCTTCTGGACGGCGGCCCGCCCCTGGGTCGAGGCCGGCCGAGTGCAACTGCGACATATCATGGTGGGGATATTGAGCAGCCAGAGCCCGCGGGAGGCCGTCGCCCTGCTGGCCAGCGACGACCCCGCCGCGGCCCTGGCCGAGCACCAGGCCGGCGGCGAGATCGCGCCCCTGGAGCAACTGCCCCGGGCACTGGAAGAGGCCATCTATGCCAACCAGCAGTTGATGCATGGCCTCGGCATCATGGCCACCCCCGGTATCCTCTACCGCCAGGGCGAGCTGGTGGAGCTGGCCCAGGGCCTGCCCGATGAGCAGGCCATGGAAACGGTGATGGGCTCACCGCGCCCATAGGCCGGACAAACCAACGTAGGTCGGATAAACGAGCGTAGGTCGGATAAACGAGCGTAGGTCGGATAAACGAGCGTAGGTCGGATAAACGAGCCGAAGGCGAGTGCATCCGACGATGCGAGTGCATCCGACGATGCGAGTGCATCCGACGATGCGAGTACCTCGGACGATGCGAGCACCTCCGACGATACGAGTACCTCCGACGATACGGTATCGCCTGCTGTCGGGTGCGCTCGCTGTCGCTCGCTTACCCGACCTACCACCGGCGAGCCAGGTACCAGCCCGCCAGCATCGCCACCAGCATGGCCGCCAGCGGCGCGCTCAAGCCGCCGATGGAGGCGAAGGCCGGCCCCGGACAATAGCCGGAGAGCCCCCAGCCGATGCCGAACAGCGCCGCGCCGCCGAGCAGCCGCGCATCGAGATCGCGGCGACTGGGCAACCGAAACGCCTTGCTCACCAGGGGCGCGCCGCGTCGCCACACCAGCCGATAGCCGATAAAGGTGGTGACCACGGCACCGCCCAGCACGAACATCAGGGTCGGATCCCAGGCCCCGGCGATATCCAGGAAGCCCAGCACCCGGGCCGGGTCGGTCATCCCGGATATCGCCAGCCCCAGGCCGAACAGCAGCCCGGCCAGATAGCCCATCGCCGCCTTCATGCGCCACCTCCCAGCAGATGTCGGACCACATAGACGGTGACCATGGCCATGCTCAGGAAGGTCAGGGTCGCCGCCAGCGAACGCGGCGAGAGCCGCGACAGGCCGCAGACCCCATGGCCGCTGGTGCAGCCGCTACCGATCCCGGTCCCCAGCCCCACCAGCAGGCCGGCGACGACCATCAGGCCCACGCCACCGGCCGGGGCGCCGATCACCGCACCGGCACCCTGACCCGCCACATTGCCGAGCCCGCCACCCGATGCCATGACCAGCAGGGGACCGCTGATCAGCCCCAGCAGGAAGGTCAGCCGCCAGGCGCTATCGCCCCTGGGACGCTCGAACACCAGGCTGGAGAGAATGCCGCTGATGCCGGCGATTCGCCCCAGGCTGCCCATCAGCCAGGTGGCCGAGAGGCCGATCAACACGCCTCCCGCCAGCCCATGCAGACTTGCGCTCCAATCCACCGTGATACTCCTCCTCGTCGATAATGCCCCTGCCCTCAGAAGCGATTGATAGGTACCTTGAGATAGACCTGGCCATTGTCCTCGGCGGGAGGCATCTCGCCGGCGCGCATATTGACCTGCACCGAGGGGATGATCAGTCGTGGCATGCCCAGGGTGGCATCCCGCTCGGTACGCATGCGCACGAACGCCTCCTCGCCGACGCCCCGATGGACGTGGACGTTGTGGGCGCGCTGCTCGGCCACCGTGGTCTGATACTGATACTCCTCGCGCCCCGGTGCCTTGTAGTCATGGCAGAGGAACAGGCGCGTCTCGTCGGGCAACGCCAGCACCTTCTGGATGGAGCGATAGAGGGTGCGGGCATCGCCGCCGGGGAAGTCACAGCGAGCGGTACCGTAATCGGGCATAAAGAGGGTGTCACCGACGAAGGCGGCATCGCCGATCACATAGGTGAGGCAGGCCGGGGTATGTCCCGGGGTATGCAGGACGCGCCCCTCGAGCCGGCCGATGGCGAAGGTGTCGCCCTCCTCGAAGAGGCGATCGAACTGGCTGCCGTCGCGGGCGAACTCGGTGCCGGCATTGAAGGTCTTGCCGAAGATCTCCTGTACCTCGGTGATGCGCGCGCCAATGCCGGTCTGCCCGCCGAGCCGCTCGTGGAGGTAGGGCGCCGCCGACAGGTGATCGGCATGCACATGGGTCTCGAGGATCCACTCGACGGTGAGACCACGCCCCCGCACGAAGGCGACGATCTCGTCGGCGGAACGCACCTCGGTATGACCGGCGGCGTAGTCGAAATCGAGCACCGAGTCGAGGATGGCGCAGGCCGGACCGTCCGGGTCTTGCACCACATAGCTGAAGGTATTGGTGGGCTCGTCGAAGAAGGCAGTGATGACGGGCTGCTGGGACATGGGGCCTCCATTCGCATCGCGATTCTGGAGCCACCATCATAAACGACAGAAAGTCATGTTTTTATACTTGATAGTTATAAAAAGAGAGGCGTGATGCGCTTAGCATGAGTCCCCGACAGTTATCGCTTCCCTGGACGATGACCCGATCGGGAAGGCCCGGCCCGGCACATAATGCAACGGGCCGACCCGCGCGATGCGGGTCGGCCACAGAGGGTGAATGGGGCGAGCCCACCGGATGGCAGGCCCGCGTCTTGGCTTAGAGCAAGGCGTCGAAGTCCACGGAGAACGTGTACGCCGCAGTGTCCTGGTCGCCGTCCTCGAGCGTTGCGGTGAAATTCAACGCGAGGGGATCCGGATCGAACTGCTCCGAAGTGGTGAACTCGATGACCGGGATCTTGATGGTCCCAGTACCCATGAACAGTTGCACCGCATCGATGTCGTTGGGGCCCTCGGGGTCACCGATCGTGAAGCTGACCTGACCGCCCGCCTCCGGCGAGAGCGGATGAGCATCCGTGACCAAGGTCTCCGCGCTCACCGTTCCGTCCGCGTAGTAGACTCGGTAGTAGAGTTCTTCCGGAGGGTTGTCATAGCCCCCCACCGAGTTGTCGATGTAGACCTTGACGCTGCTCACGTTGAAGCCGGTCGGGTCGACAACGAAACTCTCATCGACCTTGCCGCCCTGTGTCACATTGCCGTCGATGCCCGAAAGCGCGTTGCCGTTGAAGTTGTTGTTACCGTTCCCGATGCCGGCGGTACTGACGTTCATCTCGTCGTCGCTCAGGTAGGTAGCGCCCGCTTCGATGGCGGCCTCCGATTGGTTGAGGAACAGCGAGATATCACCCGACGAGGCCGTGGGATCCACCGCGGAGAACACGACCTGGCTGGAATCCAGCAGGGTCAGAGTCCGCACCGGATCGGGGCCACCGGCATCCAGCGAGCCATCCGCCGTCGATAGCACGATCTCTTGTGCTGGCGGGGTATCGAGGGTGACCATATAGGTGTCATTGTCGAGATCGACATCTAGGGTGAACTCGACCGTTTCGGACTCGCCGTCCCCATTGAAGTCATCGGTAATGGTCCCCGTCCAGGTCGTATCGGTGACCGACTCCATAAAGGTCACGCTGGCATCCGGATCCGAAGTCTGGATGGGGCCGTTGTCGTCGATCTCATACGAATCGAAGGTGATCGCCAGATCGGCGAACCCGTCGGCCCCGGGACCATCGACGAAGGTACCGGTAGCCTTGGCCGGATCCTCCGACTCCGGCTCCGGATAGGTGCCGGAGGCATCGCCGACGGCGATGGTCGGGCCGTCATCGCCGAAGCGCACGTTGCCGCCGAGGTCGAGCGCCTCGGAGTTGACACCGCTGGTGTCACCCTCGCTGTCGGTGGTCTCGGCCGAGGCCACCAGCTCGACCAGCCCGTCGGCCAGCGCCTGCTCGTCGCTGATGTAGGCGCCGTCGTAGGTGTCGGTCTGGCCGTGGTCGATCACCCCGCTCTGGGTCTGCGTCAGCACGCCCGTGGTGCTATTGAGCGCCAGGGTGAAGATCGTGTTGCCGGCCGCGACCGAGCCCTCGTCCGCGGCGGTCGAGCCCGTGACCAGGGTGCCGTCACCGTTGATGTAGAGGTTGATCGCCTCCCCGCCCGAGGTCAGGCCCGAAGCGGTGCCTTCCGCCACCGCGAGCTGCAGCGCGTAGTCGATATCCGTCTGCCCGGCGCCGTCGGCCCCGAAGTCGTCCTGATTGCCGATGGTGAAGGCGGTCGAGAAGTCGACCACCGCGACCGTCGGCGAGGCGTTGGTGTCGTCGCCGCTCTCGGTGCCGGTGAAGTTGCCGCCGCTCAGCCCGCCGTCGAAGGTCAGCCCGACCGGGTCGGTTTCATTCAGCGCCACCGTCGGATCCCCCGGGCCGTCATCGCCGAAGCGCACGTTGCCGCCGAGGTCGAGCGCCTCGGAGTTGACACCGCTGGTGTCACCCTCGCTGTCGGTGGTCTCGGCCGAGGCCACCAGCTCGACCAACCCGTCGGCCAGCGCCTGCTCGTCAACGATATAGGCGCCGTCGTAGGTGTCGGTTTTGCCGTGGTCGATCACCCCGCTCTGGGTCTGCGTCAGCACGCCCGTGGTGCTATTGAGCACCAGGGTAAAGATCGTGTTGCCGGCCGCGACCGAGCCCTCGTCCGCGGCGGTCGAGCCCGTGACCAGGGTGCCGTCACCGTTGATGTAGAGGTTGATCGCCTCCCCGTCCGAGGTCAGGCCCGAGGAATCGCCCTCCGACACGCCGGTCGCCAGTTGCAGCGCGTAGTCGATATCCGTCTGCCCGGCGCCGTCGGCCCCGAAGTCGTCCTGGTTGCCGATGGTGAAGGCGGTCGAGAAGTCGACCACCGCGACCGTCGGCGAGCCGTTGGTGTCGTCGCCGCTCTCGGTGCCGGTGAAGTTACCGCCGCTCAGCCCACCGTCGAAGGTCAGCCCGACCGGGTCGGTCCCGCTCAGCGTCACCGTCGGATCGCCCGGGCCGTCATCGCCGAAGCGCACGTTGCCGCCGAGATCGAGCGCCTCGGAGTTGACGCCGCTGGTGTCACCCTCGCTGTCGGTGGTCTCGGCCGAGGCCACCAGCTCGACCAGCCCGTCGGCCAGCGCCTGTTCGTCGCTGATGTAGGCGCCATCGTAGGTGTCGGTCTGGTCGTGGTCGATCACCCCGCTCTGGGTCTGCGTCAGCACGCCCGTGGTGCTATTGAGCACCAGGGTAAAGATCGTGTTGCCGGCCGTGACCGAGCCCTCGTCCGCGGCGGTCGAGCCCGTGACCAGGGTGCCGTCACCGTTGATGTAGAGGTTGATCGGATCGCCGTCCGAGGTCAGGCCCGAGGGATCCCCCTCCGACACGCCGGCCGCCAGTTGCAGCGCGTAGTCGATATCCGTCTGCCCGCCACCGTCGGCCCCGAAGTCGTCCTGATTGCCGATGGTGAAGGCAGTCGAGAAGTCGACCACCGCGACCGTCGGCGAGCCGTTGGTGTCATCGCCGCTCTCGGTGCCGGTGAAGTTACCGCCGCTCAGCCCACCGTCGAAGGTCAGCCCGACCGGGTCGGTCCCGCTCAGCGTCACCGTCGGATCGCCCGGGCCGTCATCGCCGAAGCGCACGTTGCCGCCAAGGTCGAGCGCCTCGGAGTTGACGCCGCTGGTGTCACCCTCGCTGTCGGTGGTCTCGGCCGAGGCCACCAGCTCGACCAGCCCGTCGGCCAGCGCCTGCTCGTCGCTGATGTAGGCGCCGTCGTAGGTGTCGGTCTGGCTGTGGTCGATCACCCCGCTCTGGGTCTGCGTCAGCACGCCCGTGGTGCTATTGAGCGCCAGGGTAAAGATCGTGTTGCCGGCCGCGACCGAGCCCTCATCCGCGGCGGTCGAGCCCGTGACCAGGGTGCCGTCACCGTTGATGTAGAGGTTGATCGCCTCCCCGTCCGAGGTCAGGCCCGAGGAATCGCCCTCCGACACGCCGGCCGCCAGTTGCAGCGTGTAGTCGATATCCGTCTGCCCGCCACCGTCGGCCCCGAAGTCATCCTGGTTGCCGATGGTGAAGGCGGTCGAGAAGTCGACCACCGCGACCGTCGGCGAGCCGTTGGTGTCGTCGCCGCTCTCGGTGCCGGTGAAGTTACCGCCGCTCAGCCCACCGTCGAAGGTCAGCCCGACCGGGTCGGCCCCGCTCAGCGCCACCGTCGGATCGCCCGGGCCGTCATCGCCGAAGCGCACGTTGCCGCCGAGATCGAGCGCCTCGGAGTTGACACCGCTGGTGTCACCCTCGCTGTCGGTGGTCTCGGCCGAGGCCACCAGCTCGACCAGCCCGTCGGCCAGCGCCTGTTCGTCGCTGATGTAGGCGCCGTCGTAGGTGTCGGTCTGGTCGTGGTCGATCACCCCGCTCTGGGTCTGCGTCAGCACGCCCGTGGTGCTATTGAGCGCCAGGGTAAAGATCGTGTTGCCGGCCGCGACCGAGCCCTCGTCCGCGGCGGTCGAGCCCGTGACCAGGGTGCCGTCACCGTTGATGTAGAGGTTGATCGCCTCCCCGTCCGAGGTCAGGCCCGAGGAATCGCCCTCCGACACGCCGGTCGCCAGTTGCAGCGCGTAGTCGATATCCGTCTGCCCGGCGCCGTCGGCCCCGAAGTCGTCCTGGTTGCCGATGGTGAAGGCGGTCGAGAAGTCGACCACCGCGACCGTCGGCGAGCCGTTGGTGTCGTCGCCGCTCTCGGTGCCGGTGAAGTTACCGCCGCTCAGCCCACCGTCGAAGGTCAGCCCGACCGGGTCGGTCCCGCTCAGCGCCACCGTCGGATCGCCCGGCCCATCGTCATCGAACTCCAGGGTAATCGCATCGGCATCGCTCTGCGTATTGATATCAGCAAGTGCCACGCCGCCGATATTGAACCTGGCATTCCCCGTTCCACCATTCTCCACCATAAAGCGGTTATGGTCGCCGGCGGTCTCGAAGGTAATCACGTCGTTATTGGTAATTCCCGTGACCTTCACGGTGCCACTGGCATCGGTGGTAAAGGCCACCGCCACGTCGTTGACGTAGACGGCGGTAATCTCGATAACGGTATCGTCGGCGATCCCCGGAATAAAGCCGGTGCCCTCCTCCTGTGCGGTGAAGAGCGCGGTAAGTTCCACCGTCGCGGTCGTATTACCGGGGCCCACCTTGACGATGGTTACCGAGCCTTCCGTGGCCGACTGCAGCGAGCCGAACTGGATATTGGCCGGGTCGCTGGCCTCGGGCCCGGACAGATCGGGGACCAGGTAATTCGGGTCCATCTCGTTGACATAGGTAACGACTAGCCCCTCGCCGGCATTGATATTATTGCTGTTGGCGGCGAGCGAGGTTGGCTCGTTATTGGACTTGCTGCTATTGACAGTCTCGCCTGCGCTGCGCCCGGTGACCACGATCGCCACACCACCAGACTCGCCGAAGGCCATAAAGTCGTTATTTCCCGAAGGCGCCCCCTCGAAATCGAACTGGAGGGTTTCCTCCACGGTGACATTGACGAAGAGGTTGTTCAGCGTGGTGGTGTCATCGGGATTCGACCCGTCGGCATGCTGCTTCGGCAGGTAGTCGAGGAGATAGACATCGGACGAGGTGCCGTCCGCGCTCGGCACGATTACCGCGATAAAGGCGACATTGCCCGATTCCGTCCTTCCGATCAGTATATTGTCATCGCTCGGATCGGTATTTAGCGTTACCGTTTCGTAGGTATCGGTGTCGGGGTCCAGCGCCTTCAGGTTGCTGGCGAGGTCTTCGATAGAGGTGCCATCCGCGTCCGCCGCCCAGCCGATGGTCGTGAGTCCGTCGGGGGTGCTGATCATCCCCGCCTTGAAGGCGAGATTCGCGGGCGTACCGAATAGGTTGTAGAGGTCGGCAAACAGCGTCTCCCCGTCGGCGACGGAGATATCATCATCCTGCTCGCTGGGGCTTTCGTCGACCTTGATGGCACTCGTGACTTCCAGGATATCTTCTGACATGGTTTTTCTCCCACAGCCACTCAGGTTAGCGATAATTATCCGGCCCACTTCCGGGCCAAGGAGCTTTACGACGGAGCCACCATCCGGTGTATTACGTCCCCGACTTACTCCCCGGCGCCTCGTCCCGAAGTATCAATAAGCGACTCGACGGCATCGTTCGACAAAGTCGCCGACCACTCATATAAAACTTAGTCACACCCCCGCCACTTACTTATCAATTACACAAGAAAACAGAATCAATTATCTGCTATCGGAAACACGAGAAAACCCCATAAACCAATATGCCAATATATTGTGATTACTCACACTAGAAAGATGAATTTTCTCATACTTTTAATCGCAAGCCGTCGGGTGCACTCGCTGACGCTCGTTTACCCGACCTACAGGTGCATTCACCCGGCCCATAGGTGCGCCTACCCGACCCACAGGTGCGTTTACCCGGCCCATAGGTGCATTTACCCGCCCACCGGTTCGCTGGTCCGGCTTTTCTGGCGCGATGCCCAGGCCTATGCAGGTTGCATAGGCCGAAGACGCCTCCAACGGGTTGGAGGCGAGCGTCATGGATCACGGGAGAAAGGAGGTGGGTTATTCGGGGTAGCGGTGCTCGGGCAGCGGGGGCGGGGCGCCCAGGTGGCGGCGGGTCCAGTTGATCGCCTGGCCGCGGCTATGCACGTCGATCTTGCGGAAGATGTTGTAGAGGTGCGACTTGACGGTATGCTCGCTGACGAAGAGCCGGTCGGCGATCTCCAGGTTGCTGGCACCCGCGCCCAGCAGGCCGATGATCTCCAGCTCGCGCTGGGTCAGCCCACAGGTGGGGCGATAGACATTGAGCTGGCGCTGCCGGTAATACTCCAGTAGACGAGCCATCAGCGAGCGGGACATCCAGGGCTTCCCCTCCCGCAGCAGGCTCAGACCCTTGCAGATCAGTTCGAGGCTGTCGCTGCGATAGAAGATGCCCTGGAGGTGCATGCTGGAGAGCAGCTCGACCGCCTGGGCCTCGTCGCAGAGGTTGAAGGCGGCCAGGAAGACGTCGGGCAGTTCGGCGGCGCGAAGCTGCCAGGCGTGCAGGGTCGACTCCTCCAGGTGGTCGATATCCAGCAGGATCAGTTGCCGGCGCCCTCCCCGAGGCCGGCCAACCATCCGTGGCGTCAACAGGGACACCGCGCACTCCAGTTGCCGATGCAGGTAGTCGGCAAATAGCTGGGACTGGGGCGTCGACTCGGTCACCAGGTGAATCGGTGGATTCTCCAACAACATACGAATGCGTCTCCCTTCCCTGTCGCCGCCCGGCCGGGGCTATTCTTCACGAATGGCCCGGGCCAGCATGTCGGTGATCGGCTTGGTGATATAACTGGCGAAGGTACGTTCGCCGGTATGAATCATCACCTCCGCCGGCATTCCGGAGAGCAGTTGCATCTCTTCGGTCATCCTGTCGCGTCCCTCTTCGGTCACCCTCAGCCGCACCCGGTAGAAGCGTACGCCCGTGGCCTCATCCACCTGGCTGTCGGCATCGATAAAGATCACCCGCGCCGCGATAACGTGGGTGGTGCGCTGGTTGAAGGCAGTGAAGCGGATCTCCGCCGGCTGGCCGGGATAGAGCTGGTCGATGTCACGGTCCGGTACCCGGGCCTCGACGAGGAGGCTGTCGTCCACCGGCACGATATCCAGCAAGGGGTCGCCGGGGCGCACCACGTCCCCCACCGAATGCACCCGGCGCTCGACGACGATGCCCGCCACCGGGGCCATGACCGTGGTACGCGCCACCTGATCGGCCAGGGAGGCGATACGCTCCTCGGCCTCGGCCACCTGGACCTGGGCCTCGCGGAGCTGCTCGCCGAGCTCACGCTGGAATTCCTGGATCCGGATCTCGCGCTGTACCCGTGTCTCGCTGATCTGGGCCCCCAGGCGTCCGATCTCGGCGCGATAGCTGGCGACCTCCCGGGCGAGTTCCAGCCTGTCTCGCTCCACCTCGCGCAGTCGTTGGTTGCCGACCATGCCACGCCGGAAGAGGTCTCGGAGGTCATTGGCCTCGCCGCTCAGGGAGGCCAGTTGCCGCACGCCCAAGGGGACCATCTCCTCCAGCCCCGCGATCTGGCGCTGCATCTGCTCGGCCTGGGAGTCGAGTGCCGCCAGGGTGCCACGCAGGGACTCCCGACGCGCGGCGAAGAGCGCCTGCTGCACGGAGAGCATCTCGCGTACCCGGGACAGGTCGCTGCCGGTCAGGGCGTCGGGAAAGGTCAGCGTCTCGTCGCCGCGCTGCTCGGCCAGCAGGCGCAACTCGGTGGCCCGCCCCACCAGGTACTGGGTGCGAGCGATCTGCAACTGGGAGCGGGCCCGGGCATCGTCGATCACGATCAGGGGCTGACCGGCCTCGACGCGATCTCCATCGGCGACCAGGATCTCGCCGACGATTCCGCCCTCCAGGTGCTGCACCGACCGCCGGAAGGACTCCACGGCCACCTGCCCCGGTGCCACCACCGCCACCGCCAGGCTGGCGCTGAAGGCCCAGCCGCCGAAGCCCCCCAGCGCCAACAACAGCACCAGCAGCCCGATATAGTAGTAGCAACGGTAGGTGACCGGCACCCGCACCTCGTACTCGCCCTCGAGCACGGCTGGCTCGGCCACCGCCGCCTTGCGCTCCTGCGCCTCCCGTTCAACCAGTCGACTCATCCTGGTTCTCTCCTTCGCTCGGCGGCCGCACCTGGGCGGGGCGCCCGCCGGCCACCGCCGTGATACGCCCCGACGCCAGCGGCGCCCTGGCGGCCGGCTTGGCGGCCAGGCGCGCCATGACCTCGTCACAGGCGGCGAACAGCTGGATCTGGCCGTCGCGCAACAGCATCAGCTTGTCCATGCTCTTCAGCAGATGCGTCCGGTGGCTGATCACGAAGAGGGTGACCGCCTCGCGCTTGAGACTCGCCATGGCGGCGCGCAGGGCATATTCGCCGCGGTCGTCGAGGCTGGCGTTGGGCTCGTCGAGCACCACCAGCGCCGGGCTGCCATAGAGCGCCCGGGCCAGGCCGATACGCTGACGCTGGCCACCGGAGAGGCCGGCGCCGCCGGGGCCGATCAGGGTGTCATAGCCCTCCGCCAGGGCCAGTACCATCTCGTGAACCCCGGCCTTGCGGGCGGCGGCGACCACCGCCTGGGTATCGACCTCGCCGAAGCGGGCGATGTTTTCGGCGATGCTGCCCTCGAACAGCTCGATATCCTGGGGCAGGTAGCCCACATGGGGACCCAGCTCTTCGCGATTCCAGTGCGCCACATCGGCCCCGTCGAGGCGTGCCGTGCCGGCCAGCGGCGGCCAGATGCCCAGCAGCACCCGAGCCAGGCTCGACTTGCCGGCGGCGCTGGGGCCGATGATGCCGATATGCTCGCCGGGGCTCACCGCGAAGTTGAGCCCCCGAAGGGTCGGCACATGACAGCCGGGGGGCGCGGCGGAGACGCCCTCCACCTGGATCTCGCCCCGCGGGGCGGGCAGCGACATCCGCGCCGGCTCCGCGGGATGCTGCTTCAAGAGGGTGTCGAGGCGGCCGTAGGCCCCGCGGGCGGCCACGAACCCCTTCCAGGTGGAAATCAGCCGATCGATGGGAGCCAGGGCGCGGCTCATGATGATGGCGCCGGCGATCATCATGCCCGGGGTCATCTCGCCACGCAGCACCAGCCAGGCTCCCAGCCCCAGGATCAGCGATTGGGCCAGCAGGCGCAGCACCCGGGAGACATTGCCCAGGGCCTCGCCACGGTCGTTGGCCCGGGACAGCCCGGCCAGGTAGTGGTGATGGCGCCGGGACCAGCGATTCATGATACCCGGCAACATGCCCATGCCATGCAGCACCTCGGCGTTGCGCAGGTTCGATGCCGCCAGCTCCCGGGCCTTGATATGCTCCCCCTGGGCCTCGGCCAGCAAGGGCTGGGTAAGCCTCTCGCCGACCAGTGCCAGGGCCAGCAGCAGCAGGCCGGACGCGGTGGCGAAGAAGCCCAGCCAGGGGTGAAAGAGGAAAAGCACCGCCAGGTAGATGGGCACCCAGGGGGCGTCGAAGAAGGCCAGCAGGCCATTGCCGGAGAGAAACTGACGCAGGCTCGACAGGTCCTCCAGGGGCTGGGCCGAGGTGGCACCGTTGCCCATCAGGCTACAGCGGAACATGGCTTGGTAGAGGCGGCCATTGAGCAGGGTATCGAGGCGGTTGCCGATGCGTACCAGCATCCGCGTGCGGATCAACTCCAGCCCCGCCATGATCATAAACAGGAAGATCACCACCAGGGTCAGCATCAGCAGCGTCTCGGTGCTGCGGGTGGAGAGGACCCGGTCGTAGACCTGCAACATGTAAATGGCCGGCACCAGCATCAGCAGGTTGATAAACAGGCTGAACAAGCCCACCGACGCGAAGCCCCCCCGGCAGACGCCTAACGCCTGCTTGAGGTCCGTGACTTCCTCCTGGTTGGCCATGCGGGATCACCGGGGCGAGCGCAACGCTCGAGTACAAGGGGTAACGGATGCGATAAACACGATAACCCTACTTACGTTAGTTCCCCCGCCGCCATTTCACCAGCCAGCCACGGCTACTGAAAACTCCTTAATATTCAATTTACTAAAAAATAATTATCGACTCTTCGACTACAGCTCGATGCGCGCCCCATAGTCGGGGATCTCGGCCTCGATGCCGGCCGCGGCCAGGGCCGATCGCAGCGCCTGCTGGGCCCCGGGCTCGCCATGCACCAGGTAGAAGCGCGGCCGCTGGCGAAAGGCCCCGGCCCAGGCCAGCAGTTCGCTCTGGCCGGCATGGGCGGAAAAGCCGCCGATGGTGTGGATACGCGCCTTGACCGGGACCTCTTCGCCGAACAGCTTGATCCGCTCGGCGCCATCCACCAGTTGGCGCCCTCGGGTGCCGGCGGCCTGGAAGCCGACGATCACCACCCGCGTGCTGGGTTTGGCCAGGTTATAGCGCAGGTGATGGATGATCCGCCCGCCGTTGCACATCCCGGCCCCGGCGATAATGATGGCGCCGCCGTGGATGCGATTGATGGCCATGGACTCCTCGACGCTGCGGGTCAGGCGCAACACCGGCAGGTACTGGCTGGGATCTCCCTGGGCGGCCACGTTGAGCACCCTGAGGTCCTCGTCATTCAGCGACTTGCGCTTCTTCTGGTAGAGCTCGGTGACGCGAATGGCCATGGGGCTATCGAGGAACACCAGCTGCTGCCTGAGGCGCCCCTCGTGGTAGAGCACGCTGAGGTGATAGAGCACCTCCTGGGTACGCCCCACCGCGAAGGCGGGAATCAGCACATTGCCACCGGCGGCGTGGGTCTCCTCCAGCACCCGGGCGAACTCCTCCAGGGTCTCGTCCAGGGGACGGTGATCGCGATCGCCGTAGGTACTCTCCATCAGCACCAGGTCCGCATCGAAGACCTTCTCCGGGTCCTCCATCAGCACCGACTCGGGGTTGCCCAGGTCGCCGGAGAAGACCAGGCGCCGGTCGCGTCCCCCGGAGGGCACCTTGAGCTCGACGATCGCCGAGCCGAGGATATGCCCGGCATCCCGGTAGACCAGGGTCACGCCTCCCGGCAGGCTGACCGGCTGGCCATAGTGATGGGGCTCGCACTGGGCCAGGGTCTGCTCCACGTCGTCGGAGTCATAGAGAGGCTCCAGCAGCGGCCTGTCGGCCTTGCGGCGCCAGCGGTTCTCCCACTCCACGTCCTTGGCCATCACGAAGGCCGCATCCGCCAGCATGATCTCCAACAGGTCGCGAGTCTCCCGGGTGCAGTGGATGGGCCCCCGGTAGCCCTCGCGCACCAGCTTGGGCAGCAACCCCGCGTGATCCAGGTGACCGTGGGAGATCACCACCGCCGAGAGCTCCCGAGCCAGCCTGCCGAAGGGCCGGGCATTGCGCTCGTCGGCATCGCCTCCGCCCTGGTGCATGCCGCACTCCAGAAGCAGTTTCCGCGTGCCCTCGCTGCCATCCACCTCGAGCAGATAACGCGAGCCGGTCACCTCCCCCACCGCGCCGAGAAACGTCAGTGTCGCCATGGTCTCGAGCCCCCTTCGCCGCCGGTTTCCCCTCAGCATACTGGAGATATCGCGACGCCACCTTGCTTCAGGACAAGGCCGTGACCAGGGCCCCTGAACGACACGCCCCGCGCCGTCGAGACGGCGCGGGGCGTGATAACCCGGGGCGGCGACCTAGGGGTTGCCGCCCCCTCTGGCAGGGATCGCAGACCTAGCGATTGAGCGGGCTTACTTGTACACCGGGAACTCGGCGCAGACCGCCTCGACCTTGGCCTTGACCTCGCCCTCGATGGCGGCGGTGTCCTCGCCCTTGGCCATCACGTCGAGGATATCGCAGATCCAGCCGGCCAGTGCCTGGCACTCGGCTTCGCCGAAGCCGCGGGTGGTCACCGCCGGGGTGCCGATGCGCAGGCCGGAGGTGACGAAGGGGCTCTGGGGATCGCCGGGCACGGCGTTCTTGTTGACGGTGATATGGGCGCGGCCCAGGGCGGCGTCCGCGTCCTTGCCGGTCAGGCCCTGCTTGATCAGCGACAGCAGGAAGAGGTGATCCTCGGTGCCGCCGGAGACGATCTCGAAGCCGCGCTCGATAAAGACGCCGGCCATGGTCTGGGCGTTCTTGACCACCTGCTGCTGGTAGGTCTTGAAGGACGGATCCATGGCTTCCTTGAAGCAGATCGCCTTGGCGGCGATGACGTGCTCCAGGGGGCCGCCCTGGCCACCCGGGAAGACCGCGGACTGCAGCTTCTTCTCGATCTCCTCGTTGCCTTCGGCGGAGAGGATCAGGCCGCCACGCGGGCCGCGCAGGGTCTTGTGGGTGGTGGTGGTGACCACGTGGGCGTGGGGCAGCGGGGTCGGGTAGACACCGGCGGCCACCAGGCCGGCCACGTGGGCCATGTCGACCAGCAGGTAGGCACCCACTTCGTCGGCGATCTCGCGGAACTTGGCCCAGTCGATGATCTGGGAGTAGGCGGAGAAGCCGGCGATGATCATCTTCGGCTGGTGCTCACGGGCCAGCTTGGCGACTTCTTCGTAGTCGATGCGGCCGCTCTCGTCGATGCCGTACTGCACGGCATTGTAGTGCTTGCCGGAGAAGTTGGGCTTGGCGCCATGGGTCAGGTGACCGCCGGCGTCCAGGCTCATGCCCAGCACGGTATCGCCCGGCTTGACCAGGGCCTGGAAGACGGCGCCATTGGCCTGGGAGCCGGAGTGCGGCTGGACATTGGCGTAGCTGGCCCCGAACAGCTCCTTGGCGTAGTCGATGGCCAGTTGCTCGACGATATCCACGTACTCGCAGCCGCCGTAGTAGCGCTTGCCGGGATAGCCTTCCGCGTACTTGTTGGTGAGCTGGGAGCCCTGGGCTTCCATCACGCGGGGGCTGGCATAGTTCTCGGAAGCGATCAGCTCGATATGCGCTTCCTGGCGCGCGACTTCCTTCTGCATCGCGTCGAAGAGCGCATCATCGAAACCGGCAATCTGCATGTCACGACTGAACATCGGCGAGGGTCCTCGGTAGGCGGTAAACTCGAAGGCGCCATGATACCCCAGCCTCGACGGCCTTTCACATGAAAGGCCATCATGGACCACTCGATAATTTCTCACTTTCGCTTTAGCGCAGCTAAACCCGAAGGCGGCACAGTACTGCCGGGCCTGTCTGGCCTGTCGTGTGCACTCGCTGACGCTCGCTTACCCGACCTACATCGACCCCGCCGCGTAGGTCGGATAAACGAGCCTACGGCGAGAGCATCCGACAAGCCCCGCGCATCCACACATGGCGATATGGCGGCGCGGCTCAGGTCTCCCCCAGCAGGCCCAGGCTGGCCATGGGCGCCTCGCGGCGCAGCCCCCGGGAGAGCAGGTGGCCGATCGCCCCGATCAACAGAGCGCCACCGAGGGGCAACGACAACCACAGCGGGGGATGCCAGCGCGGCGGCAGATCGAACCACAGCGCATAGAGCCCCGCGGTGGCCAGCTCCGCCAGCAGGGCCCCCATCAGGCCGCTGGCCAGGCCGAGGATGGCGAACTCGGCGCCCTGCACCCGCGAGAGGGTGCGCGTTCCCGCGCCGAAGACCCGCAGCAGGCCGCCCTCGTGGGCACGCACCGGGCGGCTGGCGGTGAGGGCCGCGTAGAGCACGCTGACCCCGGCCAGCAACACCAGGGCCAGTACCAGCTCCACCGCCCGGGTCACCTGGGCGACCAGCTCGCGCACCTGGGCCAGGATGGCGTCGATATTCAGCAGCGAGACGCCGGGGAAGTCGCGCACCAGGCCACGCAGGGTCTCGCCCTCCCCCGGGTCGAGATAGAAGGCGGTGATATAGCTGTGGCCGAAACGTTCCAGCGCCCCGGGCGGGAAGATCACGAAGAAGTTGGGGCGGAAGCTGTCCCAGTCCAGGTTGCGCAGGCTGGCCACCCGGCCGCTGACCTCCCGGCCGCCGATGGTAAAGGTCAGGGTATCGCCGAGGCCGAGGCCCAGGCGCGCGGCGAAGCCATCCTCCAGGGAGATCGGCACCGGCTCGCCGGGGACGGGCTCGGCGGAGAACCAGCGCCCGGCCACCAGGCGATTGCCTTCGGGCAGGGTCTCCTGCCAGGTGAGGTTGAGCTCGCGGCGCAGGGCATTGTCGCCACGCGCCTCGGCCGGCACGGCCTCCCGCGCCGGGGTGCCATCGATGGCGGTGAGGCGCCCCCGCACCATGGGGTAGAGGCTGGTGCGGTCGTCGGCGCGAGCCTCCAGCACCTCGCTAAAGGACTCCCGCTCGGCGGGCTGGATATTGATGGCGAAGTAGTTGGGCGTCGCCTCGGGAAGCTGCGCCTGCCAGGTGGTCAGCAGGTCGCCACGTACCAGGGCGATCATCGCCATGGCGAAGAAGGTCACCGCGAAGGCCAGCATCTGCCCCAGGCTGGCGTCGCGACGCCGTGCCAGTTGTCGCCCGCCCAGGCGCAGCGCCTGGCCCCAGCCGCCCTGCCCCGCCGGCAGCCGACCGACCAGCCACAGCACCAGGGCCAGCAGCCCCCGTCCCAGGCCCCAGAGCAGGCCGAGCATCACCCAGCCCCCCAGCAGCAGGCCGCTGGCCAGACCGATATCCCCGGAGTAGAGCCACAGCAGGGCGCCGAACACCAGGCTGGCGACGATCACCACCAGCCAGGCCGACGGCGGCAGCGGGTCGAGCTCACGGCGCAGCACCTTGAGGGCGCTGACCCGCTTGAGGCGCAGCAGGGTGGGCCCGGCGAAGCCCACCAGCACCGCCACCGCCGTCAAGACGCCGAGCAGCAGCGGCAAGGGGCCCGGCGCCGGTAGCGTGAGGGGCAGGAAGGCGCTCAGCAGGCCCAGCAGCAGCGCCTGGCCGGCCAGGCCCAACAGGGCGCCCAGTGCCGCGGCCACCAGGGCCAGCCATAG
This sequence comes from Halomonas sp. NCCP-2165, assembly GCF_023708045.1. Lineage (NCBI taxonomy): Bacteria > Pseudomonadati > Pseudomonadota > Gammaproteobacteria > Oceanospirillales > Halomonadaceae > Halomonas > Halomonas sp. NCCP-2165. Next base: position 20,640 of record NZ_BRCY01000017.1, on the reverse strand, counting down.
CAGCTGCAGGGCGAAGAGCCGGGTCAGCTGGCGCTGGGTGGCGCCGAAGCAGCGCAGCAGGGCCGCGGTATCCAGGTGACGATCCACGTAGCGGCGAGTGGCCATGGCCACCGCGACCCCGGCCAGCAGCACCGCCGCCAGGCCGGCCAGGCTCAGGTAGCGCTCGGCCCGGTCCAGGGCATTGCCGAGGCCGGGGCGGTCGCGGCGCACGTCGCGCACCTCGACCCCGTCGCGGCGCAGCGCCTCGAGCAGCGAATCGAGGCCGCTCAGGGCGTCGGGCGGCCCGGCGGCGAGCAGCTCGTACTCGACCCGCGAGCCGGGCTGCACCAGGCCGGTCGCCGCCAGGTCGTCGAGGTGCATCATCAGCCGCGGATTGAAGTTGCCGAAGCCCGCCGACTGGTCCGGCTCCCGCTCCACCAGGCCGCTGACGGTCAGTTCCACCTCGCCGATGCGCACCCGATCGCCCAGCTCCGCCTCGAGCAGCAGGGCCAGGCGCGGCGCCATCCAGGCCTCGCCGGGGGCCGGGCCCCGGGCCAGGGCCTCGCGGCCCGCGCCGCGATCCACCAGCACCTGCCCATAGTGGGGATAGACATCGTCCACCACCTTGAGGCTGGTCACCTGGAAGGCGTCCCCCAGGCTCGCCATGGAGACCAAGTCCACCTGGTCGCTGAGGGCGAGGCCGGCCCCCTCCAGGGTCCGGCGCAGTTCCGGGGCGAAGGGCTGGCCCTGCTCCAGCACCAGGTCGCCGCCCAGCAACTGTCCCGCCTGACGGGTCAGGCCGCGGTCGAGGCGGTCGAGGAAGAAACCGATCATGGTGGAGGCCGCCACCGCCAGCATCAGCGCCACGAAGAGCGCCCGCACGTCGGCGGCGCGCAGGTCGCGCCACAGCCCCCGGGCGGAGAAGCGCAGCGCCTGAATCGCGCCCTGATGCGGCAGGGTCGCCGCCCGGCTCATGCCTCCACCTCGTCCAGGGCGAGGGGCGCCAGGCGCCCCTCGGCGAGGCGCAGGGCCCGCTGGCAGCGCCGCGCCAGGGCGTGGTCGTGAGTCACCAGCACCAGGGTGGTGCCCGCCTCGCGGTTGAGCCGGAAGAGCAGTTCGATGATCCGCGCCCCGGTGGTCGGGTCCAGGTTGCCGGTGGGCTCGTCGGCGAAGACCAGCTCGGCGCCGGTGACGAAGGCCCGGGCGATGGCCACCCGCTGCTGCTCGCCGCCGGAGAGCTGCTTGGGCAGATGAGCGAGGCGCTCCCCCAGCCCGACCCGTTCCAGCCACTCCCGGGCGCGGGCCTCGCCATCGCGCGGCGGCGACAGCTCCAGCGGCAGCAGGACGTTCTCCAGGGCGGTAAGGGTCGGCAGCAGCTGGAAGTTCTGGAACACGAAGCCGACGCGCCCGGCGCGCAGCGCCGCCCGGCCATCCTCGTCCAGCGCCGCCAGCGACTGGCCGAAGAGCTCCAGCCGACCGCCGCTGGGGGTATCCAGGCCCGCCAAGAGTCCCAGCAGGGTCGACTTGCCGGCACCGCTCTGGCCGAGAATCGCCACGCTCTCGCCGGGGAACACCTCCAGCGCCAGGTCACTCAGAATGGTCAGCCGGCGCTCGCCGCTATCGACCACCTTGCCGAGGCCGTCGGCGTGTAGAATCGGGGCAAGGGCTTCAGACGAGGAGTGGGACATGATCGAGGGCTTCCCTTTCGCTTGGCATCATTGCCGGTCAGTCTGCCACGGGGGCCGTGGGCACCGGTACCTGGTGGCCTGGACGCTGGGCCTGCTGTTACTGCTGGCGGGCACGGCCAGCGCGGCATCGCCGCCCCGCCTGCTGGTGATGGGCGACAGCCTCAGCGCGGCCTATGGTATCGAGGCTCGGCAGGGCTGGGTGGCGCTGCTGGAGCGGCGCCTGGATGGCCGCGCCGAGGTCATCAATGCCAGCATCAGCGGCGAGACCAGCGGCGGCGGCGCGGCGCGGCTGCCCGACTTGCTGGGACAGCACGCCCCCGACATCGTTCTGCTGGAGCTGGGCGGCAACGATGGCCTGCGCGGCCTGCCGCCGGGTCAGCTCGAGACCAACCTGAGGCGCATGATCGAGGCCAGCCGTGCGGCCGAGGCCGAGGTATTGCTGCTGGGCATCGATATTCCACCCAATTATGGCCAGGCCTATCGGGAGGCCTTTACCGGCGTTTACCGGCGCCTCGCCGATGAGCATGACCTGCCCCTGGTGCCCTTCCTGCTCGAGGGCGTGGCACTGAACCGCGAGCTGATGCAGGCCGACGGCATCCACCCCACCGCCGAGGCGCAGCCGAGGATCCTCGCCAACGTCTGGCCCGTCCTGGCGCCCCTGCTGGAGGTGGAGCTGGCCAGGGCATCCGACTAAAGCTTATTCACCGGCAGCCGATATAATGGGGGCAGACGCCCCGTTACTGGACTTCTTCATGGCCCCGCCGCCGCACTCACAATTACGCTGCTCGCGTCGCGGCCTGCTCGGCGGCGGCCTGGCCCTGTTGGCGACGCTGCTTGTCGGCGGCTGGCCAGAACAGGCCGAGGGGAGCTTCAATCCCGGCCAGCTACGCCTGGTGATGCGTACCCGCTACGGGGGCCGGGGGAGTGCCCTGCTGGAGGAGTGGTTCGCGCTGCTGGAGCGGTTGGCCGGCCAGCCGTTACCGACGCAGCTTCGCGAAACCAACGACTTCTTCAATCGCCGCATTCGCTGGCTGGATGATATCGATATCTGGGGCCAGGAAGACTATTGGGCCACGCCGCTGGAGACCCTGGGCAAGGCCCAGGGCGACTGCGAAGACTATTCCATCGCCAAGTACATCACCCTGAAGCGACTCGGCGTGCCGACCCGGCAGCTGCGCATGATCTATGTGCGGGCGCGCATCGGCCGCAGCCAGATCACCCAGGCACACATGGTGCTGGGGTATTACGAGACACCGGCCAGCGAGCCCCTGATCCTCGACAACCTGGTGCCCTCGATTACCCCCGCCGCCCAGCGGGTCGATCTGGACCCCGTGTTCAGCTTCAACAGCGATGGCCTCTGGGCCGGCGGCTCGACGCAATCCCGCGCCAACCCGGTACAACGCCTGTCACGGTGGAGCAGCGTACTGACCCGAATGCAGGAGCAGGGTTTCCTATGATTTCATCCCAGACCATGACACCAACCGCCGTGGATTCGCCGCGGAACCTCGCCAGGGAGTGGCCGCCATGTCGCTGATAAAACAACTGTGGATCACCGTGCTGGCGATCCTGCTACTGACCCTGGGCGGCAGCCTGGCGGTCGGGCTCACGGCGCTGCGGGGCTACACCGAGCAGGAGATTCGGGTCAAGAATAGCGACAACGTCAATGCCCTGGCCCTCTCCATGAGCCAGTTGGACAAGGATCCGGTGATTATCGAACTGCTGATGGCCGCCCAGTTCGATACCGGCCACTACCAACTGATCGAACTGCACGCCCCCGATGGTGAACTGATCGCCCGACGCGAGGCCGATGGCCGCATCGAGAGCGTGCCCGGCTGGTTCGTCGACCTGGTGCGCTTCGACGTGCCACCGAGCCAGGCGGTGATCCAGAACGGCTGGCAGCAATACGGCACCCTGACCCTGCAGAGCCACCATAGCTTCGCCTACCACTCCCTGTGGCGCGGCGCCATCCGGCTGGTCGCCTGGTTCGGCCTGGCCGCCCTGGTCGGCCTGCTGCTCGCCGGCTGGATCGTGCGGACCATCCGCGGGCCGCTGGAGGCCGTGATCACCCAGGCCCGGGATATCGGCGCCCGACGCTTTACCACCAGCCCCGAGCCGCGCACCCGCGAGCTGCGCCAGGTGGTCCAGGCCATGAACCGGCTCTCCGGCTCCGTGGGGCAGATGCTGCATAGCGAGAGCGAGAAGCTCGACAAGCTGCGCCGCCGGCTACAGCAGGATGAGGCGACCGGTGCCCTGGGACGCGATGCCTTCATGACCCAGTTGAGCACCCACCTCGAAAGCGATGATGAGCGTGCCAATGGCAGCCTGGCGCTGGTGCGTCTGACCCAGCTGGCCGAGGTCAATCAGGTCCTGGGCCGGGCACAGACCAATGAGCTGCTCAGGAACCTGAGCCTGAGCCTCACCAAGATCGCCAAGGCCCAGGGCGGGGGTATCGTGGGCCGCCTGAATGGTGGCGACTTTGCCCTGCTGACCCCCGGAGGCGCAGACGACGACTCACTGGCCGAGGCGCTCAGCGCCGAGCTGGAGGCCCTGCGACTCGGCGAGGCCGCGGTGAACCTGGGGCTGCCCTCGGCCCTCTGCCACTATGCTTCGGGAGATACCATCAGCACGCTGATGGCCGGCCTGGATGGCGCCCTGGCCGCCGCCGAGACCCAGGGCGACCTGGGTCAGCAGTGGGTCGAGACCCAGCGCAGCGACCTGCTCTATACCAACCATGCCGACTGGCGACATGCCCTGGAACGGTCCATCGCCCGGGGCCCTCGCCTGGCCAGCTTCCCGGTGCTCGATGCCGCGGGCGAGCTGCTACATCATGAGTGCCCCTCCCGCCTTCGCCTCGAGGGCGAATGGCGAGCGGCGGGCACCTTTATGCCCTGGATATCGCGCCTGGAGCTCTCGACCCCGCTCGACCTGGCAGTGGCCAAGGCCGCCATCGATGCCATCGGCCGCGACCAGGCTCCCCTGGGGATCAACCTCTCCCCCGCCTCGGTTCGCGATGCCCACTTCCTGACCCGGCTGCTCGGCCTGCTCAAGGCGCACCCCGACCAGGCCCGGTTGCTATGGCTGGAACTGCCGGAATCCGCCGCCCTGCGCGACCTGGAACGCTTCCGTCTGCTGTGCCGGGAGTTGCAGCCCCTGGGCTGCCGTATCGGCCTGGAGCATGTGGGCAGCGAGTTTTCCCGCCTCGGCGAGCTGCAGGATAGCGGCCTCTCCTACCTGAAGTTCGACCGCAGCCTGGTTCAGGGCATCGAGGCGAGCCCGGAACAGCAGACGATCCTGCGCGGCATGGCCACCCTCTGCCATTCCCTGGGCATCCTGGCGATCGCCGAGGGGGTCGCCAGCGACGCCGAGTGGCGAACGGTGATCGATCTCGGCCTGGATGGCGTGACCGGCCCCGGAGTACGCACCTAAGCCCGTCGGGCCGGCCGTCGAGGCCCGTCGGGTGCGCTCGCTTATCCGACCACCTGGGCTCATCCCGTAGGTCGGATAAACGAGCCTACGGCGAGAGCATCCGACAAGGCGAGCGCATCCACCTTCCTGCCCCAGAGACAACGCTAGATCACATCCCCCTCTTCGCCCATCAACCCGACATCATTGATACGACGGCGCAGGCTCTGCCGTACCATCAGCTTGTCCCTGGCGGCATCCGGCAAATCGGTAAAGCGAATCACTCCCTTGTCCATCAACAAGTAGATCACGTCTTCCAGCACTCGCACGAAGTCGAGATCCGAGCGCGTCATTTCCTCCTGGTGCCCCAAGCCAGCAAGGAACTCCCCTAGCGCTTTATCACCGTTATCCACGCTCTCCAAACAGTCGCCATCCTGCACCTTGCTGACCTTGATAATGGCGCCATTTTCATCGCGTCTGACATACATGGCAGTCACTCCATCCAAAAAAAACCGCCCGGCATGGCCGGGCGGAAACCTTAGGTAATAGGTGGTATCGAGTATATCACTGATCGATATTCAGTTGACCACTGGCGATCATCTTGGCGATCAGGTCCTCGCCATTGCTGGCACTGAAGTCGTCGAATGACTTGCCTTCCAGGCGAATCACCTGATCGGCATTCTCCTTGTCGCCACCCAGGCCACCCTGAGAGTTCAAATAAAGCACGGTATCCGCGCCATCCTCTTCGGCCACGATATAGCTGCCGAGATCCGGCGCCGACTCTTCATCCTGTAGCAGGTCGGCCACATCCAGCACATCGTCACCATTGCCGAAGTCCTTGACCACATCGACGGCGGGATCACTGCTCTCTCCCTCATCGCCGAGCTGCCACTGGAAGACATCGTCACCCTCATCACCGATCAGGATATCGTCCCCGGCGCCGCCGATCAGGATATCGTCACTCTCATCACCGGTCAGCGTGTCATCACTATTCTCGCCTTGGATGAACTGCTCACCTGACTCGGTCACATAACCCACAGGCTTGACGGAGAACTCCGAACCGCCACTGGAGTTACCATCGAAGGCGATATAACTAAAGGGCTTGTCACTGCTAATCTCCACCCGGCCATCCACAATCTCGACCCGGGCCGGGTCACCGATACGATTACCCTCGCTATCGAAAAGCGAGAAGGTCGCCCCCCCCAGCTCCCCCTTGATTACAAAGGTCATGCTATCCAGGGGCTGCACCGTCTGAATCAATAGCGCCTCGTTGCCATCGATCATATCGGGATTATCGTTACCGCTATGATCGACGCCGTAATACCCTTCCGCATCCTTCGGCGCCCCGTCGGTGGAGCCACTGCCCTTCATGGCACCTTTTTTCAACCCCCCCCCCTTGCCATTATTGGCATAGGTACCGGTATTGCCATTACCACCGCCATTACCGCTGGTATGGGCGGCAACACCGGAGATAATTTCATCAGCACTAGGCGTTTCTTCGCCGTCGTCGTCTTCGTCGTCTTCGTCGTCTTCGTCGTCTTCGTCGTCTTCGTCTTCGTCGTCGTCTTCGTCGTCGTCGTCGTCGTCTTCGTCGTCGTCGTCGTCGTCGTCGTCTTCGTCGTCGTCTTCGTCTTCGTCTTCGTCTTCGTCTTCGTCTTCGTCGTCGTCTTCGTCGTCGTCTTCGTCGCCGTCGTCGCCGTCGTCGTCTTCGTCGTCGTCGTCGTCGTCGTCGTCGTCGTCGCCGTCGTCGTCGTCGTCGTCGTCGTCGTCGTCACTAGCGTCGATCACGCCCTCGTCGCTGGCGCTGTCGCTGTTGCCCGCCGGGTCGGTCACCGTGGCGGTGACGCTGAGCGCGGTGTCGTCACCGTCCAGGTCGCTGACGGTGACCTCCAGGCCGTTGTCCAGCATGGCCTGGGTCACTTCGCCGTTGAACAGCTCGTTGCCTTTGCCGTCGGTGACCACCAGGGTGTCACCCACCTGGGTGCCCTCACCCAGGGTCACGCTGGCATTGACGCCGTCGCTGATCTCATCGGCGCTGTAGGTGCCGCCGGAGGCGGCCTCCAGCTCAACGCCGATCGCCGGGGCGGTGGCGTCGATCACGCCGTCGTCGCTGGCGCTGTCGCTGTTGCCCGCCGGGTCGGTCACCGTGGCGGTGACGCTGAGCGCGGTGTCGTCACCGTCCAGGTCGCTGACGGTGACCTCCAGGCCGTCGTCCAGCATGGCCTGGGTCACTTCGCCGTTGAACAGCTCGTTGCCTTTGCCGTCGGTGACCACCAGGGTGTCGCCCACCTGGGTGCCCTCGCCCAGGGTCACGGTGGCATTGACGCCGTCGCTGATCTCGTCGGCACTGTAGGTGCCGCCGGAGGCGGCTTCCAGCTCAACGCCGACCGCCGGGGCGGTGGTGTCCACGGCGTAGTCGCGCTCGGCATCGGCGCCGTAGGCGTTGCCGGCGTCGTCGCTGCCGCTGACGCTGGCCTCGATCTGGTTGTCGCCGGCCAGCACGCTGCCCGGCACCTCGATGGCGTAGTTGCCGTCGGCGTCCACCGTGCCGGTGTAGGTCTTATCGCCCACGGTCAGGGTCACGCTGTCGCCCTCGCCGGCGTCGCCGCCGACGCTGCCGGTGATGGTGATGTCATCGCCGGCTTCCGCGGCATTGATCACGTCGTCACCGGCGATGGTGTCGATAGTGATGGTGGCGCTGGCCTCGGTATCGACGGCGTAGTCGCGCTCGGCATCGGCGCTGTAGTCATTGCCGGCGTCGTCGCTGCCG
>NZ_BRCY01000017.1:0-12701 GCF_023708045.1 Halomonas sp. NCCP-2165 | reverse complement strand
ATCGCCCACGGTCAGGGTCACGCTGTCACCCTCGCCGGCGTCGCCGCCGACGCTGCCGGTGATGCTGATGGTCTGCCCGGCCTCGGCGGCATTGATCACGTCGTCACCGGCGATGGTGTCGATGGTGATGGTGGCGCTGGCCTCGGTGTCGACCCCATAGGGCCGGCTGGTGTCGGCGGTGAACGGGTTGCCCGCCTCATCGCTGCCGCTGACGCTGGCCTCGACCTGGTTGTCGCCGGCCAGCACGCTGCCCGGCACCTCGATGGCGTAGTTGCCGTCGGCGTCCACCGTGCCGGTGTAGTCGGTGCCACCCACCGTCAGGGTCACGCTGTCGCCTTCGCCGGCGTCGCCGCCCACGCTGCCGGTGATGGTGATGGTGATGTCGTCGCCGGCTTCCGCGGCATTGATCACGTCGTCACCGGCGATGGTGTCGATGCTGATGGTGGCGCTGGCCTCGGTGTCGAGATCCGCGGCATCGGTGGCGGTGGCTTCGTTGCCTGCCTGATCCTGCACCGTGGCGGTCACGGTCAGCTCGCCGTCGGTGAGGTCGCTCAGGTCGGCGGTGGTTTCATAGCTGCCGTCCGCCTGCACGGTGGCCGTGGCGGTCACGGTCGTGGTGCCGTCGGTAATCGTCAGGTTGACGGTCTGGCCGGCTTCCACATCAGTGGTAGTGCCAGTAATCGGGGCATTGGCGACGTTATTGCCATTGACGTCAGCCAGGCTGACGGTAATTTCGGCAGTGATGTCCAGCGGCTCGGTAGCGCCAGCCGCATCGGCTCCTTCGATATCGGGTGCCTGACCCGGCTGAGCCGCGGAAAACTCGAAGGCCGGTTCGGCTTCCGGCGTATCCTCGGCTACCCGTGCCAAGCGCACGAAGTCGTGCCCCCCACTGGCGCCACCGCCACCACCGGCACCCGCGGCGGTGGCATCCAGCAGTTCGAGCAGGTCGCCCTCGCCTGCGTCCAGGGCGGCGAGCAGGGCATCCAGATCGGCGTCCTGGACGCTACTGGCCTCCACATCCGGCGGAGTCTCGGCATCCACCTCGGGGGTCATGGCAATTTCCTGACCACCACCGATATCCAGGGGTGACAGGCCGTCATTGAAGTCGAGTTGCACGCTGCCGTTATCGGAGGTGACCAACACCTCGCCATCACGCAGGGTGTCGCCGACGTTCAGTTCCCGCAGGTTGCCGTCGGCATCCCGCGCCCAGGCCTGACCGGTGATCGATAGAATGGTAGGCATTGCCATAATGAGTTTCCCTTTGCGTAAGCCCTGGCCGTTCCTGACAAGACGAAACGATCCTTTTATTACTGATAAAGGATGCTATGCAAAGCAGAGGGAGAAACCTATCGTACCGATGGCCTAGATGAGCTCGCCGCGGCCGCAGGTTGGGTAAGCGAGAGCACCCAAGGAGCACGCCTTGTCGGATGCGCTCGCCATAGGCTCACTTATCCGACCGACTCCAACCTAAGCGAGAGCATCCGAGGGGATGCCATCAGGAGTCGACGCTCTCCGACTGGGAGAGTCGCAGCACCAGCTGCATGCGATCGCGTACCTCGAGCTTGCGAAAGATGGCACTGAGGTGGGACTTGACGGTGCGGTCGCTAATCGCCAGCCGCCTCGCCACCTCCTTGTTGCTCTGACCATCGGCGACCGCCAGGGCTACCGCGCGCTCCCGCTCGGTCAAGCGCTCGAGCCATTCCCGACTCGCCCGGGGCGCGCCTCCCATGGCACGGAAGCTGGAGCCGACCACCAGGGAGAGCAGCTCGGGCCCCACCCAGAGCCCCTGGTGGGTGACCACGGTAGCCGCCTGACGCAGCACCTCGACATTGGCCAGGGCATGCATATAGCCTCGAGCACCGGCCTCCAGGGCCGCGAGCCCCTGGGCCTGACCGGGCCGATAGGAGAGCACCACGACCGACGCTCCCCGTTGGCTCCACTGCCGCACCAGGGTCGGCCATTCATCGACTCGCTCGGAAACCCAGACCAGGTCGCCGGCCCCGATGCTCGAGCGGACACGCTCTAGCGTGTCGCGCTCGCCGTCCGGGAAGGCGGCCTGCCAGCGCGGTAGCGTCTCGTCCCCACGAACCACGAAAAGCGTCTTTTCCATGTGCTTACCTTTCGGAAAGGGCGTTGCCAGCGCCTCGCAAGATCGGTTTGAGCAGGTATTCCAGTACGCTGCGCTTGCCGGTGATCACATCCACCTGGGCGGTCATCCCGGGAATGATCGCCAGGTCGCGGCGGCTGAAGCCGGCCAGGCTCTCCTCCAGGGCGCGCACCCGTACCAGATAGAAGGTATTGTCGTTGTCGTCGGTGATGGTGTCGGCGCTGATATGCTCGAGTTCCGCCTCGAGGCCGCCATAGATGGCAAAGTCATAGGCCGTCAGCTTGATGGTCGCCGGCTGCCCGGGGCTCAGGAAGGCGATATCCTGCGGGGCGATCCGCGCCTCCACCAGCAGCAATTCGTCCTCGGGGACGATCTCCACCACGTCCTGGCCGGGCTGCGCCACGCCCCCCAGGGTATTGATATGCAGCCGCTGCACGGTGCCATTCACCGGGGAGCGGATCTCCGCCAGGCGCACCCGATCCTGCAAGCCGGTACTCGACTCGTTCAGGGCCGAGAGTTCACCACTGGCGGTAGCCAGTCGATCCCGCCACTCGCCGCGCTTCTCCAGCCCCACCTCGCGCAGCTGGGCCTCGGCCTCCTCCACCGCCGCCTCCAGGCGTGCCACCTGGGACCTGGCCTGGTTGCGCTCGCCACTGACCCGGGAGACCTCCCGCTCGAGGCGCAGCACCTCCACCTCGGAGACGGCGCCGGCCTCCAGCAGCGGCCGCGTCAGGTTCAGCTCGCGGCGGGCCATGGAGAGCTCGCGCCCCGCCGTCTGCATTCGTGAGCGGGCCTCGTTGAGCTCTTCCCGGCGCTGCGCGAGGCGGTCCCGGGCGATATCCTGAGCCTCCTCCAGCTCGGCGCGACGGCTCGCGTAGAGCTCCCGCTCCTGGGCGACGAGCGCCGGGGCGTCCTCCACCAAGGCCGTCCCGGGCCGGAAGGGTTCATCGTTGACCAGGGCCTCGAGGCGGGCGATTCGCGCCTGCAGGGCCTGGGCCTGGGCACGGTTCTCGCGGAAGTTGGCGACGAAGCGGGTGGGATCGATACGCATCAGCAGCTGCCCCTCCTCGACGTACTGCCCCTCGCTCACCAGGATCTCCTGCACCACGCCGCCGTCGAAGGACTGCACCTTCTGCAGCTGCGAGGAGGGAATCACCCGGCCGGCTCCCCGGGCCACCTCGTCGAGCTGGGCGAAGTAAGCCCAGACGCCGAGCAGGACCAGCGACAGGATGACCGCATAGAGGAGCCCTCGGGCACGCATCGGCTCCTGCTGCAGGCGCGCCCAGTCGGCATCGCTGGTCCAGTCGCGATTGAGGTGCAGCGAGGAGACGCCCCGGGCGAAGAGGCGATCGATCAGCGGGCGCATCGGCTTGCCGGCGCGCTGCGACACGCGACCGATGGCCTCGAAGCCTTTCTGCTCGGCGGATGGGTTCCGGGTCTCGCTCATGCGCCGGCCCTCCCGATCTGGCCACTGCGCAGGGCGGCCATGACCTTCTCCTTGGGCCCGTCGGCCACCACCTTGCCGGCATCGATCACCACGATACGCTCCACCAGCGCCAGCAGCGAGGTACGGTGGGTCACCACCACCAGGGTCTTGGCCTCGGCGTACTCGGCGAGGCGCTTCTTGAAGGCCTCCTCGCTGGCATGATCCATGGCGCTGGTGGGCTCATCCAGCAGCAGTATCTGGGGGTCATTGACCACCGCCCGGGCGATGGCCACCGCCTGGCGCTGGCCGCCGGAGAGGCGCTGCCCGTGCTCGCCCACCGGCAGGTCGACGCCCAGGGGATGGCCGTTGACCAGCGGTGCCAGGCCGCTGAGCTCGCAGGCCTTGAGCAGGGCCTCGTCATCCACTCCCTCGCTGCCGCCACCGGCGACGATATTCTCGCGCAGGGAGCCGAAGAACAGGTCCACGTCCTGGGGCACGTAGCCGATATGTCGACGCAGCTCCAGGGGGTCGAACTGGCGAATATCGATCCCATCCAGGGAGAGCGCGCCGGCGGTGGGCTGGTAGAGCCCCAGCAGCAGCTTGTTGAGGGTCGACTTGCCGGAGCCGACCCGCCCCAGCAGGGCGACCTTCTCGCCCGGTTGAATCGACAGCGACAGGTCGCGCAGCGCCTCGCGCTCCTCGTCCGGGTAGCGCAGGCTGACCCGCGTCGCTTCGAGGGCCCCCTGCACCACCGGACGCGAGACGAAGGCCTTCTCCTCGGGACGCTCCACCGGCGTCTTCATCACCTCGTCCAGCGACGCCAGCGCCGTGGAGGACTGGTGATACTGCGCCAGCAGGGCCGCGGCCTGGCTGACCGGTGCCATGGCCCGGGACGAGAGCAGGTAGGCGGCGATCAGCCCGCCCTGGGAGAGGTCGCCGGCGATGATCAGATAGACGCCGACGATGATCACCGCCACCGCCACGGTGTGCTGGGCCCAGAGCGCCACGCTGGAGACCGAGGTACTGATCAGCCTGAGTTGCGCCGAGGTCCGCGACAGGTAGGCGGTGGCCTTTTCCCAGATGGCCTGCAAGCGACTCTCGGCGCGCAGCGTCTTGACCGTCTCCAGGCTGCCCAGGGACTCCACCAGGGAGGCATTGCGCTGGGCACTGACCCGCCAGGTGGTCTCGGAGAGCTCGTGCAGCTTGCTCTGGGCCGCCAGGGCATAGAGCAGCACGAAGACGATCCCCGCCACGATAGGAATGATCAGCGGCACCCCGATCACCGCGATGATCGCCACGAACAGCAGCACGAAGGGCAGGTCGACCAGCCCCACCACCGTGGCCGAGCCGATAAAACCGCGCACCGATTCGAAGGATTGCAGGGTCGAGGCGAAGGAGCCGGTGGAGGCCGGCCGCCCCTCCAGGCGCATGCCCAGCACACGCTGCATCAGGCTCGCCGAGAGCGTGACGTCGGCGCGACTGGCGGCCAGGTCGACGAAGGCCGCCCGCAGCAGCTTGAGCAGCAGATCGAGGCAGAGCACCAGGAAGATGCCCACGGAAAGCACCCAGAGGGTCTCGGTGGCCTGGTTGGGCACCACCCGGTCGTAGACGTTCATCACGAACAGCGGCATGGCCACGGCGAAGAGGTTGATCATCACCGAGCCGAGGATCACGTCCCGATAAAGGCGGCGGTTCTCGGCGATCACGCTCCAGAACCAGTGCCCCTTGGGATCCCGCTTGACCCGGCTGCCGCGACCATCGAAGCGGAACTTGGGGCGCACATAGATCAGTTGACCAGCGTAGCGGGACTCCAGCGCCGCAAGCTCAAGGCGTACGCTGGCGTCACCCAGCTCCGGGTAGAGCACCTCGGCCTCCCCCGCCGCGACATCCAGCGCCACCAGCACGCAGGCGCGGCCGGGCTCCAGCAACAGGATCGCCGGCAGCAGATCGGTATTGATCTGCGCCAGGGAGGCGCGCGCATGGCGCGCCGACAGCCCCGCCCGGGTGGCGGCCCGGGGCAGCACCCCCGGCGTCAGCTTGCCCTCCTCCAGGGGCAGGCCGGCCACCAGCGCCGTCTCGCTGGTGTCGTGATCGTGAGCCTTGGCGATGATCTGCAGGCAACCCAGCAGATCGTCCTGGGCGGGCGCCCGGGGCGCCGCCACCGCTTCCTTCGCATCCGTCGTCACTTCACATCGTCCTTGGACAGGTTCATGGAGCTGGGGTCAACGGCATCTATCGACCTATGTGCACTCGGCACAGTTCAAGAGTTGGCGATCAGGTAGGCATCACCGAAGCCCATCTCACGCACGCGCCGCTGAACCTCGGCGACCTCATCCTGATGCAGCGGCCCTACCTGAACACGGTACAGCCCACCTTGAGGCTGAATACGCACCGCCTGCTGAGTCTCACGAGACAGACGCCTTTCGAGCTCGGCGGCACGGTCGGCATAGCTCAAGGCCGCGACCTGGACGAAGGCCATCTGACTCGGCTCCATGAACTCCGAGGAAGGCGTGTCATATCCCGGCGAGGAAAGATCAGCATTGCCAGGCGCTTCAGGAGGCAAGGCTCCTGTGGCCGGCGCACTCCCGAGCAAATCCTCCAGGGTCAGGCCAGTCGGTGCTTCTGCCGGGCAGAGGCTCTGCGGGTCGAGGCTGACGCCCTCGCTGGAGAGCTCGGCCAGGGTCGGAATCTGCTCGCTCATCAGCCCCAGGGTCGGCATCAGGCGGCCCATGGCGGCCAGGGTGCGGGCATCGGCGATGGCCACGTCATACTGCGCATTGACGTAGGCACGGCTGGCCTCGAAGTACTCGTTCTCGCTGTCCAGCACATCGAGCAGGGTACGCTGACCGATATCGAACTGCTGCTGGTAGGCGCCGCGCACCCGGTCGATGGACTGGCGATGCTGATTGAGATGATTCAGCTGCTCGCGCAGGCGGCGGGTGTCGTTGTAAGCGATCTGGGTGGTCTGGCGCACATTGGTGCACGCCAGATCGCGCTGGCTGCTCGCCTGCTCCACCAGGTCGCTGGCGCGGCGGAAGCTGGCCAGGTCGCTGCCGCCCCGATAGAGGTTCATGCTGGCCACCAATTCCACGGTCTGGCTATTGCGGCGCCCGGCCACATCGTCGAGGTTGTTGGTGCCGGCGGTGGCGCGGAAGTCGAGGCGCGGCTGGAAAGCCGAGCGGGTGCCATCCCGCTCGGCACGGGCCGCGGCGATATTCTCGATGGCCGCATGAAAACCGGGGTTGCCTTCGTAGGCCAGTTGCACCGCCTCGTTGACAGAGCCCGGCAGGGCTTCGTCGAAGGAGGGAGCCGGCGCCAGGGCGTCGGCAGGCAGGGCCCCCACCAGACGCTGATAGCGAGCGCTAACGTCGTGCAGGTTGGCCGCCTCGGTGATCAGGTTGGACTCGGCCAGGGCCAGGCGGCCGCTGATCTGCTCCAGGTCGACGCGACGCCCGGCGCCGGCCATCACCCGCTGCTCGATCTGCTCGAAGACCTCCAGGTGCTTGGCATGGTTTTCCCGGGCCAGCTCCACCAGCTCCCGGTAACGGCGCACGTCCTGATAGGCCCGGGTTACCTCCAGGGTGACCTCCTCGCTGGCGCCGAGCAGCTCGTAATAGCGCACCAGCTTGGCCCGGTCGAGCCGCTCCACCTCGCTGTGGGTGGCGAAGCCGTCATAGATCATCTGGGTCAGGGAGATCTCGGCGAAGTCCGAGTCGAAGCTGCCCCGGCCATCACCCTCGCGGCTCTCCTGGCCGATGCCCGCGGTCACATCGATACTCGGCAGATAGCCACCGCGGGCCACGTCCACCTGGTGCTCGGCGCCCAGGAAACCATGGTAGGCCGACTGCACCTGGGGGTTGTTGGTCAGGGCCTGCTGAGCCACCTCGCGCAACTGCTCGTTACCGGCCTGGGCCCAGGCCGCGGTGGAGAGCCCGCCCAGCACCAGGCAACTGGAGGCCAAGGCGGTGGCACGGGCCAGGGGGGCTAGGCGCATGGCGAAAGTGGGGCGCAGGCCGGAGGTCAGCGTCATCGAGAATTCTCCCTCTCGTCTCGACGTTTCACCGCACTGAGCAGTGACACGTCCGTGTTGATTATTAGGATATTCTTATCACCCCCTCCCTATCGCCTGCCATCACACAAGCGAGGCAAGGAGCCACCATTAGCGAAACATAATGTAACAAAATGGTTATTATTAGAAAACACTTTATCCTTGACCTTTCCGTTTATTTAACGTGTAAGCGAGCATCTCGCCCCCCCTCAGGGGGCCATCGGCAGCGTCGCTAACGCACCGGCCTAACCACCACCATTCACAGCCAATTACCTTGGCTTACACAGCCCTATCGGCGGTCTCAGCGAAGACTTTAATTCAGGGCGCCTTCTGCCACTGCTGCAGCCCCAGGCCGGCGAGGATCAGCACCAGCCCCGCCAGGGTGGAGGGCAGGATCGGCTCGCCGACGATAAAATAGAGCAGCAACAGGGAGACCGGCGGCGAGAGGAAGATCAGCAGCGATACCTTAGCGGTACGCGACACCTTGCGCACCGCCAGTTGCCAGAGCACGAAGGCGATGCCCATCTCGAAGAGCCCCACATAGACGCCGGCGGCCAGGCCGATACGACCGAAGCCGTCGAAGCCGGGCCCCCACCAGAGGATCAGGGTCAGCACCGGCAGCGCCACACTGAAATTCTGCCACTGGGCCACCAGGGCGGGTCGACCATCCCGGGCATTGAGCAGCCAGTAGAGGGCCCACAACAGGGTCGAGGCCAGCGCCAGCCCCACTCCCCAGACATCGGCGAAATCGACCCGCAGGATGGCGCCCCGGGTGGCGATCACCCAGACCCCGGCATAGGCGATCAGCCCCGCCAGCAGGTCGGTGCGGGTCAGTCGCTGACCGAGGATGGGTACCGCCAGGAAGGCCATGGTCAGCGCCCAGGTGTAGTTGAGGGCCATGGCCTCCTGGCCGGGCAGGCGGTCGTAGGCGGCGAACAACACCAGGTAGTAGGCCACCGGGTTCATCAGCCCGGCCCAGGCGGCGGTGCGCCAGCCGCGGCCGAGGGCCTGCGACAATAGGCCCTGGCGCAGCATCAGGGTCCCCAGCACCAGCCAGGAGACCCCCACCGCCAGCCAGATCAGCTCCAATGGGGACATCTCGCCGAGCGCCAGCTTGAAGGCGGTGGCCACCGTGGACCAGAGGGCCACTGCCCCGAGGCCATAGAGCATGGCCTGACGATCCTGTGTCATGCGGGTCTCCTTCCCTGCGGGGGTATCGGCAAGGGATCAGCGATCGATATGGCCCAGATCGCGGTCGGGATCGAGGCGATCGCGTACCCGCCGCTTGAGCTCCTTGCTGTCGGGGAAGCCGCCATCCCGCTTGCGCTCCCAGAGCGAGTCGTCGTCGCAGAAGATCTCGAAGTAGCCGCCATGGGAGGGCACCAGTGCCACCTCCTCCAGGGCCTCGCCGAAGGTGGAGAGCAGCTCCTGGGCCAGCCAGGCACTGCGCAACAGCCACTGACATTGCGTACAATAGTGGATTCTAATTCGTGCCATTCCATCCATACCCTCCCGAGTCACATGCGGGCATCATATCAGCCTCGCCGGGCCCCATGGCACGCTAACGGAGATCCCCATGTCAGAGATCAGCCAATCGCGCCTCTATGAATGGCTCACCGGCGACGACGACAGTCGGATGTGCCGGGACATCCCCGACGAGGCCTGCACCGTCCAGCCCCGCAACGGTCCCCGCCACCTCTGGGCGGCGCTCGGCAACAAGCTGGCCGATGAACTCTCCAGCGCCCGCCTGGTGCTACCCTGGTTACTCGGGGTGATCGGCGCACCGCTATGGATGGTGGGCCTGCTGGTTCCCATTCGCGAGGCCGGCGCCCTGCTTCCACAGCTCTTCGTGGCGGGCTTTATTCGCCTCAAGCCCCGCCGCAAGTGGGTCTGGGTGGCCGGCGGCCTGCTTCAGGCCGGGGCCGCGCTGGTCCTGGCCCTGCTGGCGCTGCTGGGCAGCGGCGGCTGGGGCGGCGCCCTGGTACTGGCGACCCTGGTGATACTGTCGCTGGCCCGGGGCCTCTCCTCGGTGGCCACCAAGGACGTGTTGGGCAAGACCATCGACAAGCGGCGCCGCGGTACCCTGATGGGCTGGAGCGGCAGCCTGGCCGGCGGCGCCACCCTGCTGGCCGGGGCCATCCTGATGCTCTTCGACGAACGCCCCGGCGAGCTGGCCCTGGCCGGCCTGCTGGCGGTGGCGGCCCTGGGCTGGGGGCTCAATGCGCTGTGCGCGGCACGCATCGAGGAGGCCCCCGGCGCCGTGGAGGGGGGCCAGAATGCCTGGGAGAGCATCCGGCAGGGCCTGTACCTGCTGCGCGAGGATCGCGCCTTCCTGCACTTCAACCTGTGCCGTGCCCTGCTGCTGGCCAGTGCCCTGGCGCTGCCCTATATCGCCCTGCTGGGCCAGCGCCAGAGCGGCGCCGGCCTGGGCGGCCTGGGTATCCTGGTGGTGATCTCGGGGCTCGCCGGCATGGTCGCCAGCCCCCTCTGGGGCAAGCGCGCCGACCGCTCCAGCCGCCGGGTGATGGGCGAGGCGGCCCTGGGCACCCTGATCTGTTGCCTGGCCGCCGCCCTGGTACCCCGCCTGCCCGAGGCCCTGGCGAACAGCGTCTGGCCCTATGCGCTGATCTACGGGGCCCTGGTGGTCGTGCATGCCGGGGTACGCCTGGGACGCAAGACCTACCTCATCGACATGGCCGGCAGCGACCAGCGTGCCCTCTATGTGGCCCTCTCCAACACCCTGACCGGTGTGCTGATGCTGGCGGTAGGCGCTATCATCGGGGGCCTGGCCCAGTGGCTGGGTCCCCAGGCGCTGCTGCTGGCGCTGGCACTGACCGCCCTGGGCGCCGCCGCCAGCGCCCGAGGGCTACCGGAAGTAGAATGACGACAGCGCCCCATAGCGGCCGGCTCGCGTTGCAAAGCGCGATTCGCCTGGCCATGATACGCAGACACCGGCCAACCCGGTGATTCATGGGTCCCCATAAGGAAACCCCCGGATGAAACGACCGCACATGATCAGCCCGGAGCTGCTGGAACGCATCGTCGATGCCTCGGAAGATGGCATCGTGGTGGCCGAGCAGGAAGGTGACGAGAACATCCTGATTTACGTCAACCAGGGCTTCGAGCGCCTCACCGGCTATCGCGCCGAGGAGATCCTCTACCAGGATTGTCGCTTCCTGCAGAACGATGACCGGGACCAGCCCGCCCTCGACAAGATCCGCCAGGCGCTGGCCGACGGTCGTCCCTGCCGCGAGGTGCTGCGCAACTACCGCAAGGACGGCACCCTGTTCTGGAACGAGCTGTCGATCACCCCCGTCTACGACGAGGATGATCGGCTCACCTACTATATCGGCGTGCAGAAGGACGTTTCCGAGCGGGTCGAGGCCCAGCAGGAGCTGGAGCGACTCAAGGCGCGGCTCGAAAAATAAGCCACACCTAAAGTTATCCCTTCCCTCTTGCCCTCCCGAGCCAGTTGGCGCTATAAGGCGAGTCAGGCGCCAGCATGGCGTTGGAACCGCCCGGGGCGATCCCGGGCGCTATGGCCACCGGGTCATGGGAGGGCATCGCATGAGCCAAGAGTACCGAGTCGACGACAGCCTCGCCGACGAGCAAGATTTCCTCGACGCCGTCAATGACGACAACTTCGGACGCAGCCCACGCAGCAGCCGTGCCGATACCCTGCGCGCCCGTCGCCGGGTGGAGAGCCTGCTGGAAGAGCGACGCCTGCGTCGCGCCATCGAGGATGACTGGCTCTACGACGAGGAAGAGTAGGTCAGCGCCGGTCGGGTAGGTCGGATAAGCGAGCCTACGGCGAGCGCATCCGACACTAGGTGAGCGCCAGGCGCGCCTCCGACAGCTGGCGTCACGTCGGATGCGCCTTCGGCGTATCCGACCTACCCCAGCGGTAGCGTCACCGGCAGTCCCCAGATCAGCAGGGCCCCCATCCCCAGGATCAGCGGCAACAGCAGCCAGCGCAGCAGCGTTTCCACGCCTTCCAGGCCATCCAGCCCCCGCATCAGGCGCTCGCCCCAATGCTGTCGTGCCTCGCGCCAGCGCTCGTTGCGTTGGTGCAGCGCCTCGAGGCCGCGCCTCAGGTCAAGCATCCACCGACGCAGTGGGTGCCGCGCCAGCCACCAGAGATCCCCCGGGCGCCAGCTCGCCACCGCCGCCTCCACGGCGGGATGCCGCCCCAGCAGCTGCCGGATGGCCACCAGCGCCAGGATCCCCCCCAGCCCCACCGGCCACAGCAGCCCCCAGAGCTCGCCCCGGGGCGGCAACTGGATCGCCTCGGGCAGCACCAGCCAGGCCGGCAGCAGGGTGGCCGTCGCCAGGCTCCCCAGCCAGCCGACCAGCATGCCCCGGGAGGCCGGCTCGGCCTCCTCCTCCACCCCCTGCTGCCACTCCCGATAGAGACACCAGAGGGTACGCGCCATCAACGCCGTGGTACCCACCGCCGCCCAGCTCAGCGCCAGGGCCAGCCCCGACCAGCCGCCGTCATGGAGTCCGGCCTTGATCATCCACTTGGCGGGCAGGCCGCTGGCCAGGGCGCCGGTCAGGGCCCAGGCCGGCAGGGCCAGGCCCGCTCCCACCAGCCAGAAGGGCAGCCGCGGCGGGTGCCGGGCGATGCCCGCGCCGAGGAAGAGCGCGCCCTTGTTGAGGCCATGATGCGCGGCGAAGAGCAGCAGCGCCGGCAGCAGGGCAGGCCACGACTCGGGGCGGTACAGGGCCGCCCCGGTCAGCGCCGCCAGCATGCCCAGCTGGCTCACCGTGGAGTAGGCCAGCACCGCCTTGGTCTCACTCATGAAGAGCCCGTAGAGGACCGCCAGGAAGGCCCCCAGCAGCCCCAGGGCGATCATCAGGCTCCCCGGCAATGGCAGGGCCACCAGTCCCAGGGGCAGGGTCTGCCACCAGCCCCATACCCCGGCCTTGACCATCACCCCGCTGAGCACGGCGCTGGCCGGGGTCGGTGCCACCGGATGGGCCAGGGGCAGCCACAGATGCAGGCCCAGTACCCCCGCCTTGACCCCGAATCCCAGCCACAACAGCATCACCATGGCCTGGCTTCCCGACTCGGCGAGCCCCCGGCGCAGGGCCGTCAGGGTCAGGGCCCCGCTCTCCCC
>NZ_BRCY01000016.1:0-81912 GCF_023708045.1 Halomonas sp. NCCP-2165 | reverse complement strand
CCGCCAGGTACGCCACCAGGCCACCATCCCCCCCAGCAGGTGCAGGGCATGCAGCAGGGTCAGTAGATAGAAGTAGGCACCCACGGGGCTTGCCTGGAGGGTGATGCCCCCGGCGGTCAGCTGCCACCAGGCCAGCCCCTGCCCCGCCAGGAAGGTCAGGCTCAAGCCCCCGGCCCAGGCGAGCGAACGGCGCAGCCGCCCGGGTTGGCGGCGCCGCGCCGCCCCCCAGGCGCGCTGCCAGGCCAGGCTCGCGATCATCAGCAGCAGGGAGTTGGCCCACAGCACGCCGGGCAGGCGCAGCGACACCGTCTCGCCGGCCATCCCCAGGCGCATCAGGTAGGCGCTGACCGTCAGCGCAAACAGCGAGGTGGCCATCGCCAGGATCACCCCCAGGCCGACCCGCGCCGGGGTCGCCCCCGGCGGGGCCTGCCGCGCCGGCGCCCGGCCGGCCACCTGGGCCTCCCAGGGGCGAGCCCCCCAGGTGTGGCGAAACAGCCAGGCGCCGAGCAGCAGCATCATCAGGCTGATCAGGGCCAGGGAGGGAATCATCGCGGCGCCTCCTCGCCCCGAGCCTGGGGCGGCTGGTTCTGGGGCAGGAAGTCCCGGGACGCCCCCGGCACGCTGTAGTCGTAGGCCCAGCGGTAGACCACCGGCAGCCGTTCGCCGAAATTACCGTGCCGCGGCGGCGTATGCGGCGTCTGCCACTCCAGGGTGGTGGCGCCCCAGGGGTTGGGGTCGGCCCGCTCGCCGCGGCGCAGGCTCCAGGCCATATTGATCAGGAACAGCAGCTGCGCCGCCGCCACCACCAGGGCCGCCAGGGTGATCACCATGTTCAGGGTGATCACCGAGTCGGGAATGAAGGTACTCTCGCCATAGGCGTAGTAGCGCCGGGGCACCCCGGCGAAGCCCATGAAATGCATCGGGAAATAGACCACATAGGTGCCCAGGAAGGTGAGCCAGAAGTGCCACTTGGCCAGTCCCTGGTGAAACATCCGCCCGGTCACCTTGGGATACCAGTGATAGAGGCCGGCGAAGATCACCAGCACCGGCGCCACGGCCATCACCATATGGAAGTGCCCCACCACGAAGTAGGTATCCGAGAGCGGCACGTCCACGGTGACATTGCCCAGGAAGAGGCCGCTCAGGCCACCGTTGACGAAGGTGAAGAGGAAGCCGATGGCGAAGAGCATGGGCACCGTGAGGCGGATATTGCCCCGCCACAGGGTCAGCACCCAGTTGTAGACCTTGATCGCCGTGGGCACGGCGATGATCAGGGTAGTGGTGGCGAAGAGGAAGCCGAAATAGGGGCTCATGCCGCTGACGAACATATGGTGGGCCCAGACCACGAAGCTGAGCACGCCGATCAGGATCAGCGCCCAGACCATCATGCGGTAGCCGAAGATATTCTTGCGGGCGTGACAGGCGAGAATATCCGAGACGATGCCGAAGGCGGGCAGCGCGACGATATAGACCTCCGGGTGCCCGAAGAACCAGAACAGATGCTGGTAGAGCAGCGGGCTCCCGCCCTCGTGGGTGGAGGGGTCGCCCAGGTTGAGCATCGCCGGCATAAAGAAGCTGGACCCCAGCAGCAGGTCGCTGAGCAGCATCAGGACCGCCACCAGCAGGGCGGGAAAGGCCAGCAGCGCCAGCACCGTGGCCATGAAGATGCCCCAGATGGTCAGCGGCAGGCGCATCAGGGTCATGCCCCGGGTGCGCGCCTGGAGTACCGTGACCACGTAGTTGAGCCCGCCCATGGTGAAACCGGCGATAAACACGATCAGCGAGACCAGCATCAGCACGACACCGCCTTCCGCCCCCGGGGTGCCGGCACTGATCACCTGGGGGGGATAGAGGGTCCAGCCCCCGCCGGTGGGGCCACCGGGCACGAAGAAGCCCGCCACCAGGATCAGCACCGAGGCCAGGTAGAACCAGTAGCTGAGCATATTGAGAAAGGGAAAGGCCATGTCCCGGGCACCGATCATCAAGGGAATCAGGTAGTTGCCGAAGGCACCCAGGAGGAAGGCGGTCAGCAGATAGACCACCATGATCATGCCGTGCATGGTCACGTACTGCAGGTAGCTGCTCGGGTCGATCAGCGAGAAGGTGCCGGGAAACCCCAGCTGCAGGCGAATCAGGATCGACAGCACCAGGGCCACCAGGCCGATGGCGGTGGCCGTCAGGGCATACTGGACGGCGATCACCTTGGCATCCTGACTCCAGATGTACTTGCCGAGGAAGGTCCTGGGGTGGACCAGCTCCATCTCCTCGTCGAGCAGCGCCTCGCGACTCGGTTCGCCCATGGGTCACTCCTCCTCCGTCCCGGTGCCGAGGCGGGTGATATGCGCCACCACGTCCTCCACCGCCCGCCGATTCACCAGCATCTGGGCCATGTCCACCATCTGGTTGCCATAGGGGTCGTCGGCATGACGGCCGCGGATGCCCTCCCGAAAGTGCTCCAGCTGTCGGATCAGGTACCAGTCCGGCAGCCCCGCCAGGGGTGGCCCCCGGGTCGCCGCGACGCCCTCCCCCCGGGCGCCGTGACAATGCGCACAGGTGCGATACAGGCCGGCCCCGCGCCGCGGGTCGCCGGCCTCGGCGGGCGGCGAGATCGCCGGCTCGAAGGAGGCGATATAGGCCGCCACATCGCCGATGGCGGCCTCATCGGGCAGCTGCAGGGCGAAGGGGCGCATCTGCTGGCCCTGGGTATCCTCGGCATGGGTGCCCCGGGCGCCGCGGCGGAACAGCTCGAGCTGACGATGCAGGTAGTCGGGCGTCAAGCCCGCCAGGGGCGGCGCCTGGATGGCGGCGTTGCCCCCACCGCTGGCGCCATGGCAGGCGGCACAACTGGCGTAATGGGCCCGGCCCGCCTCGAGATCGGGGTTGGCCCGAGCCAGCCAGTCGGCCTGAGTCGGCAACTCGTCCCGCCAGGCCTCGAAGACCTCCGGCGCCACCACCTCGATGCGCGCGCGCATGGCGAAATGGGCGATGCCGCACAGCTCGGCGCAGACCACCTGATAGTCGCCCGGTTCGGTGGGAGTCAGCCAGAAGTGGGAGACCTGGCCCGGTACCAGATCCATCTTGGCGCGGAAGTTGGCCACCTGGAAGTTGTGCAGCACGTCCTTGGAGCGCAGCCGCAGTTGTACCGGCTGCCCCTGGGGCAACAACAGGCGTGGCTCCATCACCAGGCGATCATCGAGGCCGGCGGGATCCTCGCCGAGGCCGAAGGGATTGTCCGTCTCGAGGGCGCGGGGATCGACGCGCCCGAACTCGCCATCCTCGCCGGGCAGGCGGAAACTCCAGCGCCACTGCTGACCCACCACTTCCACCCGATGCGCCTCCTCGGGGGCCCGGACGAAATCGCCCCAGACCCAGAGCCCCGGGGCCAGCAGGGCGGCGATCCCCACGCCGGTGATCAGGGTCAGCCAGCCCTCCAGGCGCTTGTTCTCGGGGTCGAAGTCGGCGCGGCGACTCGCGCGGTGGCGATAACGCAGGATGACCCAGGCGAGGAAGAGATTGACCGCGACGAAGACCGCCCCGGTGACCAGGGCGGTGATCTGGATGGTGGTGTCCATGGCCCCCCAGTTGGAGGCCAACGGCGTCAGTTGCCAGGGCGAGACGAGATAGAAGAGCACCGACCCCAACGTCAGCAGGATCACGACCCAGGCGAGAATCATCGGCCTCTCCTCGGCCCGCCAACCCGCCGGGCCCGGCAACCACACCTCTGTCACTATAGTGAGGGGGCCTGAAAGCCGCCAATGATGCTAAATCAGCATGCCTGGGTAGAAGGACGGGGGAGCCAGCGCCGGATCAGTTCTGGCGTGAATACCATTGTGGGACCGCGGCCAAAGCCAGCCCTCACGAATCGCCAGCTAAAGCTAGCTCCTACAATGGCATGCCGGAGAGTGGCCATGTCGTGACTTCACGCTGATCTGCGAAGAACCTGACTTATTGGCCGCGGCGCTTGGTGCGGGCGGTGGCCTGGGCGGATAGAGGATCCTCCGGCCAGGGGTGCTTCGGGTAGCGACCGCGCATCTCCTTGCGCACCTCGAAGTAGCCGTGGCGCCAGAAGCTCGCCAGGTCATGGGTGGTCTGCAGGGGGCGACGGGCCGGCGACAGCGGCTGCACCAGCACCGGCACCCGCCCTTCCACCAGCCGTGGGGTCTCGGCCAGCCCGAACAGCTCCTGGAGCTTGACCGCCAGCAGCGGCGACTCGCCCCGGTAATCGAGGCGCACCCGGGAACCACTGGGCACCCTGAGGTGCGTCGGCGCCAGCTGCTCCAGGCGCTGGCGCAGGGACCAGTCGAGGCCCTCCAGCAGTAACTTGCCCAGGGGCAGGCGGTCTACCGCCTCCAGGCTGCGCACCCCCGCCAGGTGCGGCCCGAGCCAGGTCTCCAGCGCGGTCAGCAGGGTCGGCGTCGACCAGTCGGGCCAATCCGCCTCGGGCAATTCACGACGCAGCAAGGCCATCCGCGCCCGGAGCTGTTCGCCCTCTTCATCGAAGGCAAGTTGACCCCGCTCGCGCAGGGCCGAGAGCAGCGCCGCCTCCACCGCCTCGGCGGGCAGCCTGGCCAGGGGACGCCGCGCCAGGATCGCCTCGTCCAGGGCCTGGACCTCCTCCCCCACTAGGCGCCCGGCCTCGGCGTCCCAGCGGATCAGCGGTTGCCAGGTCGCGATCTCCGGGTACCAGGCCGCCAGGCGCGAGCGATCCAGGCTCAGGGCGCTGAAGATCCGCGCCCCTTCCGGCTTGCCGTCCAGGGAGAGGGCCACCAGGAGCTCGGCCTGGGCCAGGGGATGGGCGTCCGGCAGCCAGGCCTGGCTGCCGCCGGCCAGCTTGAAGCGCCCCGGCGCCAGCCTGACGGCCACCCGCTCCGGCCAGGCGAGGGCGGCCAGTTCTCCGAGGGGCCCGAGATCCGCGACCTCGAGGCCCACCCCGGCGATCCGCGCCAGGCGCCGCGCCTCCCGGTACCACTGGGCCTCGAGGCCCTGGGCCCGGGGGCCGGGCAGCCGGCTCAAGGCCGCGGCCAGGTCATCGGCCTCGAGGCCCGTCTCCAGGGCGGCGGCCAGCCAGCAGGCCAGGGGCCGGGCGTCGATCTCGGCGGCACGCACCAGCATCGCCGCCAGGCGCGGATGACAGGGCCAGCGTTCGGCGTCGCGTCCCAGGCCGGTCAGGTGGTGATCGGAATCCAGCAGCGCCAGGCGCCGGAGGGCCCTGCGCCCCGATGCCAGGGCGGCGGCGGGGGGCGGCGTCACCCAGGCCAGCGCCTCGACCTCGACAACGCCCCAGCGCGCCAGCTCGAAGGCCAGGGGCGCCAGGTCGGCCTGAAGCAGTTCCGGTTCGCCATGGGCCGGCAGGGCCTGCTCCGCCGCCCACAGCCGGTAGCAGGCCCCGGGCCCCTGGCGCGCCGCCCGCCCCCGGCGCTGCTCGGCGCTGGCCCGGTTGACCCGGCGAGTCACCAGTCGGCTCAATCCGGTGCGGGCCTGGAATTCCGGCACCCGCTCGAAGCCGGCATCGATGACGATGCGCACCCCGTCCACGGTAACGCTGGACTCCGCCAGGGCGGTAGAGAGCACCACCCGACGCCGCCCCTCGGGATCCCGGGCCAGGGCGCGACGCTGCTCGGCGAGCGGCAGGCGACCATGCAGCTCCAGGACCCGAGCCTCGAGGTCACCGAGCTCCCGGGCCAGGCGGCGAATCTCCGCCACCCCGGGCAGGAACACCAGCATGTCACCCTGATCGGTGGCCAGGGCCTCGCGGATCACCGCCGCCTGGTGGCGCTCGGGTCGCTCGCGGGAAGGCATGGCCCGGTAGTGGGTGGTGACCGGGTAGGTGCGCCCCGGACAGCGCAGCACCGGGGTTGCCTCCCCCAGCACGCCGAGCAGGGTGGCCTCGTCCAGGGTCGCCGACATCACCAGCAGGCGCAGCTCCTCGCGCAGCCCCGCCTGGGCATCCAGGCTCAGGGCGAGGCCCAGGTCGGCCTCCAGGCTGCGCTCGTGAAACTCGTCGAAGATCACCCCGGCCACCCCCTCGAGGCTCGGATCGGCCTGGAGCATGCGGGTCAAGACGCCCTGGGTGACCACCTCCAGGCGGGTTCCCGGACCCACCCGGGACTCGCCACGCATGCGGTACCCCACCGTCTCGCCGACCGCCTCGCCCAGGTTGGCGGCCAGCTGCGCCGCCGCCAGGCGCGCCGCCACCCGCCGCGGCTCCAGCAACAGCAGGCGTCCCTGTCGACACCAGTCGCTCTCGAGCAGCGCCAACGGTACCCGGGTGGTCTTGCCGGCGCCGGGCTCGGCGATCAACAGCGCCCGGGGGTGCGCCTCCAGGGTGGCCTGAATCTCGGGGAGCTGGCTATCGATGGGCAGGGAATCACGCATGGGAGTCTCGGGGTCCGGACGATGGCTGGGCCGCCAACGACCGCGGCCCGACGAGTCGCCGGGCCGCGGGGGAAAACATGGCGCCGTATCAGCCGCCCAGTTTACCGAAAATCGCCGCCAGATCGATGCGGTTCTCCTGGGCGCGCAGGTCGAGGAGCTGCTCGAGGCTCGCCAGGTGCTGACCGATGGCGCGACGCGCCCCCTCGGCATCGCCATCGCGCAGGCAGGCCAGCAGGGTGTCATGATCCCCGTCCAGGTAGCAGGAAGCCAGGCTCGGCTGCTTGTAGAGGGCGATCACGATGGAGGTGCGCAGGATCAGCTCGGAGAGCATCTTGCCGAGGATGCGATTGGGGGCGTGATCGGCCAGGTAGTGATGAATGGCCAGGGAGTGTTCGATGCGGGCGCTCTCGTCGCCCTCGGCATAGGCGGCCTTCTCGGCCTCCACATGGTTGGCCAGCACCGCACACTGCTCCGGTTCCAGGGCGCCGGCCAGCAGGGCCACCACCTCGCCCTCCACCAGGCGCCGGGCGGCGAAGATCTCGTGGGTCTCGTCGATATCCGGGGCGCAGACCCGCGCCACCTGATTGGGCTGCTGGGTAATCACATGGTAGGAAGCCAGCCGCGTCAGGGCCTTGCGCACCACCGAGCGGCTGACGCCGAAGATCTCGCCCAGGGCCACTTCCGGTAGGCGAGTGCCCGGGGGCAGCCGCTGGCTCAGCACCGCCTGGCGAATCATGTCGACGATATGCTGATCACTGATGCGTCCGCCCGCCTTGACCTCGGCGAGCATGGTCTCCTGCCATTGATTATTCATCGCTTGGCGCCCACTCCACTCCGTCTTGTTGGTATCCCAGCCTGCCCTTTCCGGTGGCGCAGTCACTGAACATCATTGCCTGCCCATAGTGTATACAAAAACCGGCAGCGTCACACCGGGGTCGCGGCTCCGGCGGCGCTTTTGACACCGCAGCCCTTGAGAATCACTCGACAGAGGAAATCGGTGGCCCGCTCATAGTCGGCGTCGGAGAGGCTCTCCTTGCCGGTGATGCCGAGGACCTGGGCCTCGAAATCGGCGTAGTGCTGGGTGGAGGACCAGATCAGGAAGATCAGCCAGACCGGATCCACCGGATCCATCAGGCCCCGCTCGGCCCACTGCTCGAAGACCCGGGCCCGGGCCTGGACCCAGTCGCGCAGCTCGCCGTGCAGGTACTCCTGGAGGAAAGGCGCGCCGCCGAGGATCTCCGCGGCGAACAGCCGGGAGCCCTGGGGGTGGCTGCGACTCAGCGCCATCTTGCTGCGGATAAAGGCCTCCAGCACCTCGGCGGGATCATCCTCGACGCGAATATCGTCGAGCATGGCGTTCCAGCGCCCCATCATCCGCTCCAGCAGGGTGACATAGAGCCGGCGCTTGCTACCCACGTAGTAGAGCACATTCGATTTCGGCAACCCGGCGGCCTCGGCGATGGCCTGAACACTGGCACCACGGTAGCCGTGGCAGGCGAAGACGCGCTCGGCGGCCTCGAGGATCAGCTGCTCGTTGCGGGTGCGGGTCGGCGTCGAATCGACGGAATTCATGGAGGTCATCACTTACCGCTCGGCTGCAAAGCCACAAGCTTGCCGTAGCCCCGGGCCCGGTGCAACGCCTTGGCCAAGGGCCTGGCCGATTAAAGTCCATGACGCTATTGCCTAGGGCCGGGGCTACTCTGGGGACAGGCACTTCGCAAAGACGCTGTGAACCCATCCTTGGGCGCTCGACTTTTTCGTCCCTGAAAAAGACGCTTTGCTACGACCTGCCCCCAGAGCCCCTCAGCCATTTAGACTTTTGTATATCCAAACCTCCCGTCATCAGAGTCATGACGGGTGAAATTTCCCCTTGCACTTTCGGCGGGGATCAGCCACGCTTTCTGAAAGTTGACCAATCGGTCAAGACAACGACAGACGATAACAACCAGCGGATACGCCAATGATCGACTTCTATCTCAATGGCCAACGCCAGAGCGGCGTCGAGGTGCCCCCTGACACCAGCGTCCTCGAGCTGCTGCGGACCCGACTCGGCAAGACCGGCACCAAGGAGGGCTGCGCCTCCGGTGACTGCGGCGCCTGCACCGTGACCATCGGCGAACCCAACGCCGACGGCGAGCTGGAGTATCGCACCGCCAACGCCTGCATCACCCCGGCTCACCAGCTCCAGGGCTGTCACCTGGTCACCGTGGAGGGCCTGGCCCGGGGCGACGCCCTGCACCCGGCCCAAGCGGCGATGGTGGAGTGCCACGCCAGCCAGTGCGGCTTCTGCACCCCGGGCATCGTGATGTCGCTGTTCACCCTCCACGAGACCCAGCGCCGCACCCCGGCGCCGCTGACCCAGGCACGCCTGGAGCAGGCCCTGGGCGGCAACCTGTGCCGCTGCACCGGCTACCGGCCGATCCGCGACGCCGCCCTGACCATGAGCGACTACCCGGACACCCACCCCAGCTGGGCCGACGATCCGGGCCTGGCCGTGGACGTGGGCAAGCAGCGCCAGGAAAGCCCCGCCGAACTGGCGTCTCAGGGCCACTTCAGCGCCCCCCGTGACCTGGCCGCGCTGCGCCGCCTCAAGGCCGAGCGTCCCCAGGCGCGCCTGGTGGCCGGGGCCACCGACCTGTGGCTGGAGACCACCCAGCAGCTCAAGGCCCTCGACGACCTGATCGATGTGCGCCGGGTCGCCGAGCTCAACGAGATCGAGGCCACCGACGACGGCTGGTGGATCGGCGCCGCCGTGCCCCTGTCGCGGCTCGAGCCCTTGCTGGAGGAGGCCTACCCCGCCTTCGCGCATCTGCTGCACCGCTTCGCCTCCCAGCAGATTCGCAACCGCGCCACCCTGGGCGGCAATATCGCCAACGCCTCGCCGATCGGCGACAGCCCCCCCGTGCTGCTGGCCCTGGAGGCGCGGCTCTTGCTGGATGGCCCCGATGGCGAGCGGGAACTGCCCCTGGGCGACTTCTTCCTCGACTACAAGAAGACCGCCCTGGCCGACCACGAATTTATCCGCAGCATCTTCCTGCCGCGCCCGACGGCGGAGCAGAATCTCAAGGTGTGGAAGCTGTCCAAACGTCGTGAGGACGATATCTCCGCGGTGCTGGCGGCCTTCGCCTGGCGCCTGGAGGAGGGCGTGATGCGCGACGTGCGCCTGGCCTTCGGCGGCATGGCGGCGATTCCCCGCCGGGTGCCGCGTACCGAGGCGGCCCTGGAGGGGCAGGCCCCCAGCCTCGAGGCCTTCGCCGCGGCCAAGGCGGCCCTCGACCAGGAGCTCTCGCCGATGAGCGACGTGCGCGGCAGCGCCGAGTACCGCAAGCTGGCCGCCGCCAACCTCCTCGAACGCCTGCGGCTGATGATCGACACCACCCACAACGACACCAAGGTGACCCTCGATGCGTACGCTCACTGAACTCGCCCCCGAGGCTTCCCAACAGGCCCCGAGCCCCCGGGCCGAGACCGGCAGCGGCGCCGCCGGCCAGTCCCGGATTCACGAGAGCGCCGTCAAGCACGTCACCGGCCGGGCCGCCTATATCGACGATATCCCCTGCCCCGCCGACACCCTGCACGTGGCACTGGGCCTGTCGCCGGTGGCCCATGGTCGCCTGACCCGCCTCGACCTGGAGCAGGTCAAGGCCGCCCCCGGGGTGGTCGATGTCATCACCATCGTCGACGTGCCCGGCCACACCGATATCGGCCCGGTCTTCCCCGGCGACCCGCTGTTCGTCGACGACGAGATCAGCTACGTGGGCCAGGTGATCTTCGCCGTGGCCGCCGAGAGCTATCAGGCCGCCCGCAAGGCGGTGCGCCTGGCCGAGGTGGAGATCGACGAGCAGCCGGCCAGCCTCGACCCGGTGGCCGCCGCCGAGCGCGGTGAGTTCGTGCGCCCCACCCATCACCACCAGAGCGGCGACTGGGAGCAGGCCCTGCGCGACGCCACCTACGTGCTGGAAGGCGAGCAGTTCGTCGGCGGCCAGGAGCACTTCTACCTGGAGGGCCAGGCCTGCCTGGTCACCCCCAGCGAGGACGAGGGGGTGGTGATCCACACCTCCAACCAGCACCCCAGCGAGACCCAGAAGCTGGTCGCCGAGGTGCTGGATATCCCCTTCCACGCGGTCACCGCCGAGATGCGCCGCATGGGCGGCGGCTTCGGTGGCAAGGAAACCCAGGCCTCGCCCTGGGCCTGCATCGCCGCGCTGATCGCCCGGCGCACCGGCCGCGCCGCCAAGCTGCGCCTGCCCCGGGCCGAGGACATGCGCGCCACCGGCAAGCGCCACCCCTTCCATAACCGCTACCGCCTGGGCATCGACGACCAGGGCGTGCTGGTCGGCGGCGAGATCACCGTGATCGGCGACTGCGGCTACTCGCCGGACCTCTCCGATGCGGTGGTCGATCGCGCCATGTTCCATTCCGACAATGCCTACTCCCTGGGCCAGGCCCGGGTCACCGGCCACCGGGCCAAGACCCACACCGCCTCCAATACCGCCTTCCGCGGTTTCGGCGGCCCCCAGGGGGTGATGATCATCGAGCAGGTGATGGACGATATCGCCCGGCATATCGGCGAGGACCCGCTGACGGTGCGCAAGCGCAACCTCTACCGTCCCGGCCGCGACGTCACCCACTACGGCCAGCGGGTCGAGCAGTTGCAGCTGCTGCATGACCTGATCGCCGAGCTCGAACAGAGCAGCGACTACTGGGCGCGCCGTCAGGCGATCAGCGACTTCAACCGCGAGAGCCCGATCATCAAGAAGGGCCTGGCGCTGACCCCGGTGAAATTCGGCATCTCCTTCACCGTCCAGCACCTCAACCAGGCCGGCGCCCTGCTCCACGTCTATACCGACGGCAGCGTGCAGATCAACCACGGCGGCACCGAGATGGGCCAGGGCCTGCACACCAAGGTGTGCCAGGTGGTGGCCCGGGAGCTGGGCCTGGACATCGAGCGGGTGCGCATCACCGCCACCCGCACCGACAAGGTGCCCAACACCTCCCCCACCGCGGCCTCCAGTGGCGCCGACCTCAACGGCCAGGCGGCCAAGGACGCGGCCTCGAAGCTGCGCGAGCGGCTCTTCGACTTCGCCGCCGAGCACTACCGCCTGGATCGCGACGGCATGCGCCTGGAGGCTGGCGCCCTGGTGGCCGGGCAAGGCGAGGCCGAGCGCCGCCTGCCCTGGGCGGAGCTGGTGCAGGCCGCCTACCTGGGTCGCGTCTCGCTCTCCGAGAAGGGCTTCTACGCCACCCCGCTGATCCACTACGACCGCAATACCGGCAAGGGCCGCCCCTTCTACTACTATGCCCACGGCGCCGCGGTCAGCGAAGTGGAGGTGGATACCCTGAGCGGCGAATACCAGGTCACCCGGGTGGATATCCTCCACGACGTGGGCGACTCCCTGAACCCGGCCATCGATATCGGCCAGGTCGAGGGCGCCTTTATCCAGGGCATGGGCTGGATGACCAGCGAGGAGCTGAAGTGGAACGACGCGGGTCGCCTGGTCTCCGACGGCCCCGCCACCTACAAGATCCCCGCCTTCGGCGACCTGCCGCCGGTGATGAACGTCAAGCTGCTGGAGGGTCACCCCAACTCCCAGGCCAGCATCTACCGCTCCAAGGCCGTCGGCGAGCCGCCTTTCATGCTGGGCATCTCGGTGTGGTCGGCGCTGCGCGACGCCCTGGCCAGCCTGGCCGACTATAAGGTCGCCCCGCAGCTCGACACCCCGGCGACCCCGGAGCGGGTGCTGATGGTGGCCCAGGCCCTGCGCGACGCCCAGGGAGCGGCCTGAGATGGGCGCCCTCTCCTGGCACCAGGCCCTGCATCGCCTCCAGCGGGAGGCGGTGCCCCATGCCCTGGCCAGCGTGGTGGGCGCCGCCGGCTCCACCCCGCGGGAGCCCGGCGCCAAGATGGTGATCACCCCTGAGGGCGTCCACGACACCCTGGGCGGCGGCACCTTCGAGTACCAGGTGATCGACGCCGCCCGCCGGGCCCTGGCCGCGGACGAGTGCGGCCCGCGCCTGGAGGCCTTCCCCCTGGGCGGGCGCTCCGGCCAGTGCTGCGGCGGTTATGTGCATGTGCTGATCGAGGTGTTCGGTGGCGCCGAGATGACGGTGGCGCTGTTCGGCGCCGGCCATGTGGGCCAGGCCCTGGTGGGGCTGCTGGCGCCGCTGCCCTGGCGGGTGCTGTGGCACGACAGCCGGGCAGATGCCTTCCCGGCCTGGGCCGCCGACCAGCCGCGCCTCGTGTGTCGCCACGCCCCGGACTCCACCGAGGCGGTGGCCGCCCTGCCCGCCGGCTGCCACGCCCTGGTGATGACCCATGACCACGGCGAGGACCGCGCCCTAGTGGACGACCTGCTGGCCCGGGCCGACTGCGCCTCCCTGGGGTTGATCGGCTCCGACAGCAAGTGGGCCAGCTTCAAGCGCCGCCTGGCGGACGCCGGCCACGGCCCCGAGGCCCTGGCCCGGGTGCGCTGCCCCATCGGCATTCCCGGCGCCAAGGGCAAGCTGCCCTACGAGATCGCCCTGGCGGTGAGTGCGGAACTCTTGACCCTCAAGCCGGAGACGGCCCAGCCGGATCGCCGCGGGGTGGCCCCCGAGGTGCTGCGCGACGCCTTCTCGCAACCCAAGACATCATGATCGACGGGTGGCTCGACCACCCGCCCCTGGAGAATCCCATGAGCCATGCCCAGACTCGGGTCCTGCGCGGCCCCTTGCTGAGCTTTATCAATGATCCCGGCGAGGGCGACAGCCCCGCCGAGGGCAGCGTCCTGCACCTGGAAGATGGCGCCCTGTGGCTGGAAGACGGCCGCATCCGCGCCGTCGGCGACTACCGGGAGCTGGCCCCCCAGTTGCCCGCGGACATCGAGGTGGTCGACTATTCCGGCAAGCTGATGATGCCGGGCTTTATCGACAGCCATGTGCACTATGCCCAGCTCGATATCATGGCCTCTTATGGTCGCCAGTTGCTCGACTGGCTCAACGACTACACCTTCCCGGAGGAGTGCCGCTTCGCCGAGCGCGCCCATGCCGAGGAGGTCGCCGACGCCTTCCTCACCGAGATGCTGCGCGCCGGCACCACCAGCGCCCAGGTCTTCTGCACCTCGCACCCCAACTCGGTGGAGGCCTTCTTCGGCGCCTCCCAGAAGCGCGGCCTGCGCATGCTGGCCGGCAAGGTGCTGATGGATCGTCACGCCCCGGAGGCCCTCACCGACACCGCCGAGGGCGGCATCGCCGACAGCGAGCGGCTGATCGCCGACTGGCACGGCAAGGGGCGCCTCGGCTATAGCCTGACCCCGCGCTTCGCCCCCACCTCCACCCCGGCGCAGTTGGACGCCACCGGCGGCATCCTGCGCAACGCCCCGGACCTGCACCTGCAGACCCACCTCTCGGAGAACAAGGGCGAGATCGCCTGGGTGGCGGAGCTCTTCCCGGAGTGCCGGGACTACCTGGCGGTCTACGAGCGCTTCGGCCTGGTGGGCCCGCGCAGCACCTTCGCCCACGGCATCCATCTGGATCAGGAGATGCGCAATCGCCTGGCCGCCGCCGGCGCCAATATCGCCTTCTGCCCCACCTCCAATCTCTTCCTGGGCAGCGGCCTCTTCGACCGCCAGGCCTGTCGCGACGCCGGCCTCAACACCACCCTGGCCAGCGACGTGGGCGGCGGCACCGACCTCTCGGGCCTGGCCACCCTCAAGGCCGCCTACCAGGTGGGTCAGCTGCTCGACCAGCCGATGACCGCCTGGCAGGGCTTCTACCGCCTGACCCTGGGCAACGCCCGGGCCCTGCACCTCGACCAGCATATCGGCAGCCTGCGCCCCGGCGCCGAGGCCGATATCGTGGTTCTAGACCCCGCCGCCACGCCGCTGCTGGCACGCCGCACCGCCCGCACCCAGAGCCTGGCGGAGACCCTCTTCGCGCTGATGATCCTCGGCGATGACCGCACGGTCCACGCCACCTGGGCCGGTGGGCAGTGCCTGCACCGGAGGGACGCCATCGTCTAGCACATCCCGAATTTTCCTGTTGCCTCGCGCTATTGGGCGGCCATGCCATGCATGGACCGCCCCTTTTTTATGAAGGATCGCCACGGCGCCACGTCGATACCGCGTTGAAGCGGCAAAAAGGCTTGACGGGGCCCCGGCTATCGGGAAGATAGCCACCACTCACCTATACCAATAAATTTTCGGCCCCGGCGGCGAGCCATCGGCGAGACACCCGATGACCGCACGCCTCGGCCGGTACGCATATACGCAGGGAGGAGTTCGCTCTTGCCCCTACCCCTTACCCCCTGGGAGGCGCCGCGCCTGCCTCGGGAGAGTGATCTCGATGCGCTGACCGAGTTGACGGCCCTGGCCGCCGAGCTCAGCGACCACCCCTGGGTGCTGCTGACGCGGCAAGCCGGCGCTACCGCGCTGCCGCTCGCCCGACATGGCCTCTCCCCCGAGCGGGCGTCACGCATCGCCCGTGCCCTGGTGCAGGACGACGCTGACGCCATCGAGGGCGTCGCCAGTCACCTCGGCGTCCGGCTACCGCGGAACTCGGGCCAGGTCGACACCCTCTGGGTGCTCTCCCCGGAACCGCGCCGGCTCGATGCACTGACCCGGCAACGCCTCGACGGCCTGGCACGGCTCGCCGCCGGCCTGCTGGACACCCACCAGCATCTGGAGGAGAGTCGCCGCGCCGCGTCCCGTCAGACCCAATTGCTGGAGGCGATCAAGCGCGCCTCCGCCACCGGCTTCTGCCTACTCAATGCGCACGGCGAGATCCTCGACCTCAACGAGGAGGCGGCCCGCTTCCTGGACCTGCCCCAGGAGGCGCTGATCGGCATCGATCCGGTCAGCCTGACCCTGGACAGCGAGGCCGAACGCATTCGGCGCCTGCTCGGCGCCTGCCTGGAACACGGGCTACGGGTGCGTGGCAATTGGCCGCTGCTGGCCAGCGACGGCGCCCTGAGGGTCGCCGAGGTGAGCGTGGAGCGCCTGCGCCTGAACGACGAGGCCTATTTGTTCTGCGTGATCGCCGACAAGACCCTGGAGCGCCTCGACGAGACCCTGCGCGACGCCAAGGCACATACCCTGCGCGAGGTGACCCTGGAGAACGCCCTGCCGGAGATCCTCTCCTCCATCGGCGGCGCCATCGACTATCATCGGCCCGGGGCCGGGGTGCTGATCACCCATGTCCACGATGGTGACCTGGATATCGAGTTCGCCTCGGCAGCGACGCTGCGGGGAGGCGACTGCCCCGCTCCCGAGGCGAATCAGCGCCAGCCGGCCTTCTATGACGAGACCACGACGCCCTTCACCACCGCGTCGGGCTGCTGCGCCGTCCAGGTCGACTACCGGGCCTGGTGGCGCTATCCGCTGCTCAGCGAGGATCGCCGGCGGGTGCTGGGCGATCTCTGGGTGCTGGTCGAGGAATCGGTGCGCCCCGGCCCCGCCGAGGATAACTTCCTGACCAGCCTGGCCCAGACCGCCGCCTTCGCCATGGAGCGCCAGGATCAGTTCGAGGCGCTGCGCGAGCGCGCCGAGGTGGACCCCCTCACCGGGCTGGCCAACCGCAGCCAACTGGCCGAGGCCCTGGAGGCGCCGCGGGGGACACGCCCACCGGCGCTGATCCTGATCGACCTGGATGACTTCAAGGCGGTCAACGATACCCATGGCCATCAGGCCGGGGATGCGCTCCTGGTCGCGGTCGCCGAGCGACTGCGCAACAGCCTGCGCGATGGCGACACCATCGCCCGCCTGGGCGGCGATGAATTCCTGGTGGTGATTCCCGGCACCAGCGCCGAAAACGCCCAGCAGATCGCCGACAAGCTGCTCGCGGCCCTGAGGCCCCCGGTGCCCTGGCAGGGCGAGACATTGAGGGTCACCCCCAGCCTGGGGGTGGTCCTGGCCGAGGCCGAGGAAACCACCGAGCGCATGATACAGCGGGTCGATGAGGCCATGTACCGGGCCAAGCGCACCGGCAAGGGGCGGGTCCACGCCGAGCTTCTTTAAGGTCGCAGATCAGCGTAAGGCCACGGCACGGCCAATCTCCGGCAAGCTCTCGTGGGCGTTTGGCCGTGCCGAGGGCGATAAACCTGCTTCAAGCCATCGCATCCAGTCGGGCCAGGAGCTCGCTACGCCGCGACTCGGGCATAAAGGCCGCCTCCAGGGCGTTGCGCGCCAGCCCCAGGAAGGTCGCCTCGTCCCAGCCGAAGGCCTGCCGGCAGGCCAGGTAGTTGTCCAGCACGCCACCGCCGAAGTAGGCGGGGTCATCGGAGTTCAGGGTCAGGGTGAGCCCCGCCTCGAGCAGTTGCGGCAGGGGCAGCTCGCCGAGCTCCCGAACCACCCGGAGGCGCAGGTTGGAGAGCGGGCAGACGGTCAGCGGAATCCGCTCGGCGGCCAGGCGCCGCATCAGCTCGGGGTCCTCGATGGCCCACACCCCGTGGTCGATACGACACACCTCGAGAAGATCCAGGGCCTCGCGGATATAGGCCGGCGGCCCCTCCTCGCCGGCATGGGCCACCCGCGGAAGGCCCAGTTCCTTGGCGCGGCGGAACACCGCCTCGAACTTGCTCGGCGGATGCCCCATCTCGGCGCTGTCCAGGCCCACCGCATCGATCAGCTCCCAGTAGGGGGAGGCCGCCTCCAGCACGTCCATGGCCTCCTCGGCGGGGCGGTCGCGCAGGAAGGCCAGGATCAGCCCCGTGGAGAGGCCCAGCTCCCGCTCGGCGTCGCGCATGGCCCGGTAGAGGCCCTCCACCGGCACCGCCAGGGGCAGGCCCCGGGCCAGATGGGCCTGGGGGTCGAAATGCAGGTCCACATGCACCACGCCCTCGGCATGGGCGCGGCGGAAGTAGGCCATGGCCAGCTCATGGAAGTCCTCGCGGCGCTGCAGCACGCCCATGCCCTGGTAGTAGAGGTCGAGGAAGGATTGCAGGTCGTCGAAATCGTAGGCGCGTCGTACCGCCTCCACGTCGGCATAGGGCAGGCGCACCCGGTTGCGCTCGGCCAGCTCGAACATCAGCTCGGGCTCCAGGGTGCCCTCGATATGCAGGTGCAGCTCGGCCTTGGGCAGACGGGTCAGGAAGTCTCGCATGGCCATCTCCTCGTTGGGCTTTGTCCTATCCTGCTAGATCTTGACCACCTGCGCAAAGCTTCTGCGTCAAACGCTTTCGAGGCGCCCCTCCACCAGGCGGTAGCCGCGCTCGATGCCGGGCAGCGGCGCGGCGTCCTGCCATTGATGGATCAGATAGAGCAGGCTGCGCCCCTCGAGCCAGGCATCCAGGCGCGCGGCGATGCGCGCCGCCATGGCCGCATCGACCCCGGCGAAGGGCTCGTCGAGGATCACGATACGGGCCCGCTCGCGCAGCAGCACCCGGGCCAGCGACAGGCGCCGCGCCTGGCCCCCCGAGAGCAGGCCACCACTCTCCCCGACCCGGGTCTGCAGGCCCTGGGGCAGGGTCGCGGCCCAGTCGTCCAGTTCCACCAGCGCCAACACCCGCCACAGCGCCGCCTCATCGGCGTCGGGGGCGGCCAGGCGCAGGTTGGCGGCCAGGCTGTCATCGAAGAGCTCCAGGCGCTGGGTCTGCCAGGCCAGGGCCTCCCGCCAGGCCGCCGGCGCCAGCTCGCCGAGGGGCGTTCCGGCGACGCACACCCGGCCGGCGCTTGGCGACAGCTGCCCGGCCACCAGCGCCGCCAGGCTCGACTTGCCGGCCCCGGAGGCCCCCAGCAGGGCGATGCGCTCGCCCGGGGCAAGGCGCAGGGTGACGTCGTGCAGTGCCGACGTCAGGGCCCCCGGGTAGCGTAGGCCGACCTTGTCCAGCGCGAGCTCCGGCACCTCGCGTCCCAGGGCCCGCTCGCCCCCCAGGGGTGCGGGTGGCGCCGCCTCCAGGGCATTGAGCCGCTCGGCGGCGGCCAGGCTGGCGCCAAACTGGGTAAAGGCCGCGGGCAGGGCCCCCAGGGCCTCGCCCATGGCCAGCAGCGCCAGGGGCATCATCACCATCACCGGTCCCGACAGCTGGCCGGCCTGAAACGCCGAGGTGCCTAGCCATAGCGCCAGCAGCGCCGTGCCGCCGACCACCAGGCCCACCAGGGCCGTGCCGAAGGCGCCGCGCAGCCCCAGCCGCCACTGATCGGCATAGAGCGCCGCCTCTTCGGCCTCCAGGCGCGTCCGCTGCCGCTCCAGGGTAGAGAAGGCGATCCACTCGGGGAGGCCCTGCAGGGTCTCCACCGCCTGCCCGCGCAACCGGTCGAGGCTGGCCACCCGGCGCCGGCTGGGGGCCAGCCCCCAGCGGGCCTGCCCCACCACCAACCAGCACCAGGCCAGCAGCAGGATCGACGCCACCCAGGCGCCGATCATGGGGGCGAAGAGCGCCAGGAAACCCGCCACCCCGAGGATCGCCAGCAGCGCCACCACGGGCGGGGCCAGCAGGCGCAGGTAGAGGCCGTCCAGGGTGTCGATATCGGCGGTCAGGCGATTAAGCCATTCGCTGGCCCGGCGCCGGGCCAGGGTCTGGCCATCGAGGCCGGCCAGTACCGCGAACAGGCGAGCGCGCAGATCCGCCAGCAGTCGCAGCACGCTGTCGTGGTTATAGAGGCGCTCCACATAGCGGGCCACGGTGCGGGCCACGGCGAAGAAGCGGATCCCGCCACCGGGGACATAGACATCCAGGCTGGCCGCCACCCCGGCGGCCAGCAGCATGCCGGTCAGGGCCGTGGCGGTAATAAACCAGCCGGATAGCGCCAGCAGGCCGATGGCCGAGCCCACCGTGACCAGCAGCAGCAAGGCGCCCAGTTCCAGGCGCCGACGGCGCCGCCCCAGCAACCGCAGCCAGGGCGCCAGGGTCCGGCGAAGCGAAGGGGTACTCATCACCGCCCTCCTCCCTCGTCCTGCGATATCGCGCCATCGTCCAGGCGAATCACCCGATCGGCCAGGGCCAGCAGGGCCGGTTGGTGCGACGCCACCACCAGGGTGCGTCCCTCGGCGGCCAGGGCCCGAAGGCCATGGATCACCGCCGCCTCGCTGTCGGCATCCAGGCTGGCGGTGGGTTCGTCCAGCAGCACCAGCGGCGCCCGGGAAAGAAAGACCCGGGCCAGGGCCAGGCGCTGCGCCTGGCCGCCGGATAGCCCGCTGCCACGCTCTCCCACCCGGGTCGCCAGCCCCTCCGGCAATTGCGCCAAGAGCTCGCCGAGGCCGGCCCACTGCAGCGCCTCGGTCATGGCCTTATCGGTGGCCTCGGGTGCCGCCAGGCGCAGGTTCTCCGCCAGGCTGCCCTGGAGGATCAGCGGTCGCTGATCC
The DNA here is from genome assembly GCF_023708045.1 of Halomonas sp. NCCP-2165. Lineage (NCBI taxonomy): Bacteria > Pseudomonadati > Pseudomonadota > Gammaproteobacteria > Oceanospirillales > Halomonadaceae > Halomonas > Halomonas sp. NCCP-2165. The sequence goes on along the minus strand of NZ_BRCY01000016.1, from coordinate 62,259 downwards.
ATCCAGGCCAGGGGCACGGCCTCGCGGCGCAGCTCGCCCTCGGCCGGGCCCATAAAGCCGGCCATCAGGCGCAGCAGGCTCGACTTGCCCGCCCCGGAAGGCCCGGCCAGGGCCAGGATCTCGCCCCGCCCCACGGCGAGATCCAGGGGACCGACCACCGGGCCCCGCCCGGGATAGGCGAGGCTCACGCCTTGCAGCTCGAGCAGATGATCGGCCCCGATCGGCGCCGACGGCGTGGCGCCCCGGGGCGGCGTCTCCTGCAGCAGGGCCACCAGCGACTCGGCGGCGCCCAGGGCCGCGGCGCGGTCGTGATAGTGCTGGGCCAGGCTGCGCAGCGGCTGGAAGAATTCCGGCGCCAGCAGCAGGATCAGCAGGCCGCTGAACAGCGTCAGCCGCGGCGAGGGGCCATAGTCGATATAGCCCAGCAACCCGAAGCCCACGTAGATGGCCACCACGGCGATGGCCACCGAGGCGAAGAACTCCAGCACCGCCGAGGAGAGGAAGGCCAGTCGCAGGGTCTTCATGCTGCGGCTCCGGTACTCGTCGGCGGCGACGTAGACCTCCTCGGTGGCGGCCCGGGTGCGATCGAAGAGCTGCAGGGTGGCGAGCCCCCGAACGCGGTCGAGGAAGTGGCCGGCCAGGCGGGTCACGGCGGCGAACTGCTCGCGGTTGAGCCGCTCGGCCCCCATCCCCACCAGGGCCATGAAGAGGGGAATCAGTGGCATGGCCAGCAGCAGGAAGAGCGCCGCCAGCCAGTCGAGCCAGAACACCACCGCCAACAGGGTCAACGGCAGCAGCAGCGCCAGGCGCAGTTGGGGGAGGAAGCGCGCGAAATAGCCGTCCAGGGCCTCGAGCTGCTCCACCAGTTGAGAGGCCAGGCCGGCGCTATGGCGCCCCGCCAGCCCCACCGGGCCCAGGGCGGTGAGATGATCGAGGAGCGCGGCCCGGGCTCGGCGGCGAATCGCCAGGCTGGCGGCCAGGGAGAGCGCCTCCTGGCCCCACTGGCAGAGGGCGCGAACCACCAATAGCGCCGCCACGGCCAGGAAGGCCGGCAGCAGCTCGGCCAGGGGACGATGCGCCACCAGCACGGCCGAGATCACCCAGGCCAGCAGCACCATCTGCGCTAGGGTCGCCAGGCCCACCCCAAGGCCCGCCAGGGTGGCCAGGCCCAGGCGCCGGCGCTCTCCCGCCGCCAGCCCGGCAAGCCAGCGGCGCGGCGTTAGCGTCTCCGACATGGGCTCAGTGATAGCCTTCACCCACCTTGACCTTGCCGCGGAAGACCCAGTAGCTCCAGGCGGTATAGGTCAACACGATGGGGATCACGAAGAGTACCCCGATCAGCAGGAAGAGCTGGGATTCCGGTGCCGAGGAGGCATCCCAGATGGTGTAGTCGGGGGGCACGATTACCGGCCACTTGCTGACCACCAGGCCCAGGTAGGTGAAGACATAGAGGCCCACGGTGGCCACGAAGGGCAGGCCCTCGCGGCGGCTGCGCACCGCCTGGTAGATCAGCACCGCACAGCCCAGGGCCAGCACCGGGAAGAGCCAGATCAGCTGGATATGGCCGAACCAGCGTTCCCAGACGTCGGGATTCACGAAGGGCGTCCACAGGCTGATGATCAAAAATACCGCCAGCACCAGGGCCAGCAGGGTCGGGGTGATGCGATAGGCCCAGGCCTGCACATGCCCTTCCGACTTCATGATCAGCCAGGTGGCGCCGAGCAGCGCATAGCCGGCCATCAGGCCGAACCCGGTCAGCACGCTGAAGGGGGTCAGCCAGTCCAGGGGACCGCCCACATAGACGAAGTCCTCCACGGCGAAGCCCTGGATATAGGCCCCCACCACGGCGCCCTGGGCGAAGGCGGCCACCGCCGAGCCCCAGGAGAAGGCGCGATTCCACCAATGGCGATTGGCCCGCGACTTGAAACGAAACTCGAAGGCCACGCCGCGGAAGATCAGTCCCGCCAGCAGCAGGAAGACGCCGATATAGAGGGCCGGCAGGAACACCGAATAGACCAGCGGGAAGGCTCCCAGCAGGCCGGCCCCGCCCAGTACCAGCCAGGTCTCGTTGCCGTCCCAGACCGGCGCCACCGAGTTCATCATCACGTCCCGGGCCGCCTCGTCCGGGGCGAAGGGAAAGAGGATCCCCAGCCCCAGATCGAAGCCATCCATCAGCACGTACATGATCACCCCGAAACCGATGATCACGGCCCAGATGATTGCCAGATCGATACCACCCATGCTCTCGTCTCCTTAGTGTTGCGTACCGGGGGCCGCGGCTCCGGGGCCATCGTCGAAGGGCGTATGGCTGGCCGACAGCGGACGCATGGGGCGTTCCACCTCGCCCTGGATCTCCTCGCCGTCCTGCATGCCCTGACGCACCACCCGGGTCAGGTAGTAGACCCCGGCCCAGAACACCACCGCATAGACCGCCGCATAGCCGATCAGGGTGAACAGCGCCATGCCCCCGGTCAGCGACGGGGTCAGCGCCTCGGCCTGGTTCATCAGGCCATAGACCAGCCAGGGGGCCCGGCCGGTCTCGGTGACGAACCAGCCCGCCAGCACGGCGACGAAGGGCGTCACGCTCATCAGCCGCAGCAGCTGCAGGAAGCCGCGATGCTCATAGAGGCGACCACCGCGACGCAGCCACAGGCCGGCCAGCGCCACCAGGATCATCAGCAGGCCCAGGCCCACCATGACCCGGAATGACCAGAACACCAGCCAGACCGGCGGCTGCTCCTCCGGGGCCACTTCGCTCAGCCCCGGCACCACCCCCTCGGGGTCGTGACGCAGGATGATGCTGGCCAGGTTGGGAATGCCGATCTCGACGGCATGGGTCTGGTTGGCCTGATCGGGAATCGCGAACAGCAGCAGGGGCACATGGCTCGAGGTCTCCCAGTTACCCTCCATGGCCGCCACCTTGGTGGGCTGATGTTCCAGGGTGTTGAGGCCATGGAAGTCGCCCACCACCGCCTGGGCCGGCGCCAGGACCAGCAGCAGCCACAGGCACATGGAGAGCGCCTTCTTGTTGGCTTCCACGTCACGCTTCTGCAGCAGGTACCAGGCGCTTACCCCGGCCACCACGAAGCCGCCGGTCAGGAAGGAGGCCAGCACCTTGTGGGAGAAGCGATAGGGGAAGGAAGGGTTGAAGATCGCCTCACTCCAGTCGACCACATGGAAGCGCCCGTCGATCAGCTCGACGCCGGCCGGCGTCTGCATCCAGCTATTGGCGGCGAGGATCCAGAAGGCCGAGATAAAGGTGCCGACGGCCACCATGATGGCGGCGAACAGATGCACGCCCTGGGGCACCTTGCCGCGGCCGAAGAGCAGCACCCCGAGGAAGCCGGCCTCCAGGAAGAAGGCGGTCACCACCTCATAGCTGAGCATGGGCCCGAGGAAGTTGGCCGAGGCCTGGGCGAAGTTGCTCCAGTTGGTGCCGAACTGGAAGGACATCACGATGCCCGACACCACCCCCATGCCGAAGACCACGGCGAAGACCTTGGTCCAGAACACCGCCAGGCGCTCCCAGGCGGGATTGGCACTCTTGTAGAAGAGGCCATGCAGCACGGCGATATAGGACGCCAGGCCGATGGTGAAGACCGGGAAGATGGCGTGAAAGGACACCACGAACGCGAACTGGAGTCGCGATAGCAGTAAGGGGTCGAGCTCCATGGTTGTCTCCCTGATGGCGACGTAAGCCGATGACGCTAATTGAGCCTAGTGACAAATTTCGGTTCGCGTCGTCGGCGAGCCTATTTGGATCTGCTTATGCTAGGCCCCTGAAGCATCAGGGGGAATGGACTGGCGCCCTCAAAGGTGTGTCCGGTTGCCGCAGTTGGCGGGGTTTCGGCTGTGGTCGATTGCCGCACGGCCCCTCGCGCACGCCGAAAAGGCGTGGCGGGGGCCTGCGACTCACCCAGGCGCCGGACCTGGGCAGGCGGATCTAGGCGGCGCCCAGCAGCCAGGCCAGGTAGCCCAGGTAGGCCACATAGATAGTCAGCAGGGTCGCCCCCTCGAGGCGATTGATGCGCCCGTCCCGGCCCCGCCAGCCGATGGCGAAGATGGCCATCAGCAGGGTCATGGCGGCCATCACCGGCCAGTCGCGCATGATCACCTCGCCGCCGGCATCGATGGGCGCAATCGCCCCCGCCAGGCCCACCACCCCCAGGGTATTGAAGAGGTTGGAGCCCACCACATTGCCCAGCACCAGGTCGTGCTCGCGCCGCCGCAGGGCGCTGACGGAGGCCGCCAGCTCCGGCAGGGAGGTGCCCACCGCGACGATGGTCAGGCCGATCACTAGATCGCTGACGCCGAGGCTCTCGGCGATCTCCACCGCGCCCCATACCAGCAGCCGCGAGCTGGCCACCAGCAGCACCAGGCCGATCAGGGTCCAGGTCAGGGCCTTGGGCAGGGCCATGGGGGCCTCGCTGAGCAGCTCCTCGGTCTCGTCGCCGAGGCTATCGGCCTGGCGCCCCTGCCACAGGCTGTAGCCGATAAACACCGCCAGCAGCCCCAGCAGCAGCCAGGCATCGCCATGCCCCACCGCCCCATCGCGCAGTTGCCACAGGGCCAGCAGGGTAATGGCGCCGAGGATCGGCAGTTCCCGGCGCAATACCCGGGAGTGCACCGCCAGCGGCGAAATCAACGCCACCAGGCCGAGAATCAGGCCGATATTGGCGATATTCGAGCCATAGGCGTTACCCAGGGCCAGGCCGGGGTTGCCCTGCCCCGCCGCCAGGGCCGAAACCGCCAGCTCCGGCGCCGAGGTGCCGAAGCCCAGCACCAGCATGCCGATCACCAACGGCGGTAACCCCAGGTGACGCGAGGTGGCCGCGGCCCCGGCCACGAACCGCTCGGCACTCCACACCAGTACCACCAGACCCAGCGCCACGGCGCCTAACCAAAGCAACATGATCTCTCCTTTCGCATTAGCGTTGGTTGTAGAACCCCGGCGACCTTGCATAATGGCAGCCAGAGCCCGACCACCCATTCAGGACGCCTACCGTGTCATCGCCGCCTTCGCCACAGGCCTCGACCAGCCAGGCCGCGCTCGACGAGCCGCGGCATGGTGCCACATTGCCGCCACGCCGGCTACGCGCCTGTCACGAGTGCGACTGGGTCGCGGCGCTGCCACCGCTGCGTGCCGGCGAAAAGGCCGATTGCCCGCGTTGCGGTCATACCCTGGTGCGCCGCCACTACCGCGCCGCCCAGCGCAGCCTGGCCCTGGCCATCGCCGCCCTGGTGGCGCTGGCGCTGGGCGTGAGCTTCCCCTTCGTCAGCTTTCAGGTCGGCGGCATCGGCAATCGCATCGAGCTGACCCAGACCGCCACCACCCTGATCGGCTTCCATCAGCCCCTGGTGGCGATCGTGGTGCTGTTGACCATCGTGGTGCTGCCGGCGGTCTACCTGCTCGGGGTCATCTGGCTGCAGAGCGGCCTGATGCGCGGCGCCCCCTGGCCGGGCAGTCGCGCCCTGGCACGCTCCCTGGATCACCTCAACCCCTGGATGATGGCCGACGTCTTTATCATCGGCGCCCTGGTCAGCCTGATTAAGATCGCCGGCATGGCGGAGGTCCAACTGGGCACCGCTTTCTGGGCCTTCTGCGCCTTCGCCGTGCTGCTGTTAATGACCACCCAGTCCATCGACGGCGACTGGATGTGGTTTACCCTGGCCGGCGAACCCCGCGCCCCGCACGGCACGCGCCCCGGCGAGCGGGCCGCCGCCCAGGGCCTCACCGGCTGCCCCACCTGTGGCCTGATCGGTCGCCTGGACGAGCGCGGGCGAGGCCAGTGCCGACGCTGCGGCGAGGGCCTGCGGGCCCGCCTGCCGCACAGCCAGCAACGCACCTGGGCGCTGCTGGCGGCGGCCTGCGTGATGTACCTTCCGGCCAATCTCTACCCCATCATGACCACCACCAGCCTGGGGCATAGTCAGCCCTCGACCATTATCGGCGGGGTGGTGGACCTGTGGCAGATGGGCTCCTGGCCGGTGGCCTCGGTGATCTTCGTCGCCAGCATCCTGGTACCGGTGGGCAAGGTCGTGGCCCTGGCCTGGCTCTGCCTGGTGGTGCGCCGCAGCGACGAACTGCATGCCTCGACGCGCACCCGACTCTATCGCCTGACCGAACTGATCGGCCGCTGGTCCATGGTCGACGTCTTCGTGGTGGCCATCCTGGTGGCCCTGATCCGTGCCGGCAGCCTGATGTCGATCACCCCCGGCCCCGCCGCCCTGGCCTTCGCCGGCGTGGTGGTGCTGACCATGCTGGCCGCCATGACCTTCGACCCCCGGTTGATCTGGGACGGCCCAAACCACTCGCGCCCCCAACATCTCGAGGAAGTTGCCCATGACCGCTAGCCCCCGCCAGGATGACACCCGTGCCCGGGTCAGCGCCCAGGCACGGATCTCGCCGATCTGGATCGTGCCCCTGGTGGCGGTGCTGATCGGCCTGTGGCTGATCTACGACAACTACAGCCGCCGTGGCCCCCAGATCACCCTGGAGATCCCCAATGCCGAGGGCATCGAGGCCGGCACCCTGATCAAGACCCGCAACGTGGATATCGGCCGGGTCGACCGGGTCGAGCTCTCCGATGACCTGGGCCATGCCGAGATCACCGCCCGCCTCTCTCCCGGCAGCGAGCGAATGCTGGTGGAGGACACCCGCTTCTGGGTGGTCAAGCCGCGGATCGGCCGCGAGGGCATCAGCGGGCTGAATACGGTGCTATCCGGGGCCTACCTGCAGCTGCAGCCCGGCAGCAGCGATGTCGCCCAGCGCCACTTCCGGGTCCTCGACCTGCCCCCGGCGTCGCCCGCGGATGCCGAGGGCCTGCGCATCATCCTGATCAGCCAGCTCGGCAACTCCCTGCGTATCGGCGACCCGGTCACCTACCAGGGCTATACCGTGGGCCGGGTGGAGAGCGCCGAGTTCGTCCCCGAGGCGCGACGCATGCGCCATCGCCTGTTTATCGAGAGTCCCTACGACAGCCTGGTCACCGACAGCACTCGCTTCTGGGCCGCCAGCGGCGTCGACCTGCGCCTCGACTCGGAAGGTTTCCGCGTCAACGTCGCCTCCCTGGAGTCGCTGCTCGGTGGCGGCGTCACCTTCGGCGTGCTCGAGGACCTGCCCCTGGGCAATGCGGTGGACGAAGATGCCACCTTTACCCTCTACCCGGACGAGGAGCACGCCCGCCAGGGCACCTTCAATCGCTACCTGGAGTATGTGCTGCTGGTGGATGACACCGTGCGCGGTCTCTCCCGGGGCGCCCCGGTGGAGTTCCGCGGGGTGCGTATCGGCACCGTGGCCGCGGTGCCCTGGCGCTTCAGCGCCCCCCAGCCCGAGGGGCGCCAGGGCTTCGCCATCCCGGTGCTGATCCGTATCGAGCCCCAGCGCCTGGGCCTGGAGGGCGAGCTCGACCTGGAGGAGTGGCGCCAGCGCTTCGAGCGCCTCTTCGGCCTGGGCCTTCGGGCCACCCTCAAGGCCGGCAACCTGCTGACCGGCGCGCTCTTCGTGGATATCAACTTCCATCAGGACAGCGAGCCCTATGCGGTCGAGGAGTTCGAGTCACGCCAGGTCTTTCCCACCATCTCGGGGGGCCTGGCGCAGATCGAGCAGAAGGTCTCGAGCCTGCTCGACAAGCTCAACGCCCTGGAGGTGGAACCCATTCTCGACGGCCTGGCCACGAACCTGGCCGGCACCGAGGCGCTGGTGGCGGAGGTCCGCGACCTCACCGAGCGGGTCGGCGCCCTGGTCGACAACCCCGAGACCCAGGCCCTGCCGGGCAACGTCAATCGTGCCCTGGAGGGCCTGCGGCAGACCCTCGAGGGTGTCTCGCCCCAGGGCGAGGGCTACCGGGAGCTGCTGCGCACCCTGGAGCGCTTCGAGCGGCTGATGCGCGATATGCAGCCGGTGATTCGCACCCTGGACGAGGATCCCCGGGCGCTGCTCTTCGACCGCGACGGCGGCGATCCTCGACTCGACACGCCGCGCCCTAACAAGGAGGTCTTATGCGACACCTGCTACTGCCCCTGCTGCTGTTCGCCCTGCTGGCCGGCTGCGCCAGCGGCGGCGCCCCGACCCAGCGCTATGCCCTGCCCGGCCCCGAACCGACAGCGACCGCCGGGGAGAGCCGGCTACTGATCGCCCCCTTGCAACTGGTGGAGTACCTCAATCAGGAGGGCATCGTCCTGCAGCTCGACGATATCAGCCGTCACCAGGCCCGGAAGCATCGCTGGATCGAGGCCCCGGGTCCGCACCTGGCCCGGGGGCTACGCGACCGCCTCGGCGAGCGCCTCCCCCGGACCCGGGTGACCCTGGCCCAGGGCGGCGATGCCTCGGCGCCGCGCCTGACGCTGACGGTAGAGCGCTTCGAGGGACGCTATGATGGAATGGCCATCGCCGACGGCAGTTGGCGCCTGGAGGACGCGGCGGGTCAGCCGCTGGCCCGGGGGCGCTTCCATGCCGAACGCCCCCTGGCCGATGATGGCTACCCGGCCCTGGTGCGTGCCCTCGGCGCGAGCTGGGACGCCGTGGCCGACCAGCTGGCGACGGCGCTGGCCCCATACCTCTCTGTCGACTCCTGAGGAGCCCCCCATGGACGAACATCGCCTCGGCGCCCTGCTGCAGGGCATCCGCGAGCTGTATCAGGAGCTGGAAGCGACCGAGGGGGTCGAGCCCGAGGCCCGCCGCCACGGCCTGAGCATGGCCCGGGTGCGACTCGCCACCCTGGGAGACGGCACGGCACTGCCCGCGGAGATCCACGCGGGCATCGAGCGCGCCCGCCGCCATCTCGCCGAGCTGGCCCTGGCGTTTTATCGCGAAGGCGGCTGTGACGACCTGGACGAGGCGGGCCGCCAGGCCTACCTGGACGAGCATGCCGAGCCGCTGACCCGACTGGATGGCATCGGCCCCACCCTGGCCCGGCGCCTCTTCGCGCATGGGCTGGTCACCCCGGAGCAGGTGCAGGCCAGCGACGAGGCCGCCCTGGCCGAGGTGCCCGGCCTCAATGCCGGCCACCGGGCACGGATCCTTAAATGAGCTCCATGAAGCGGGTACGCGCCTTAGGGCGTACTTCATCGATATTCCCAGTGTTCATGCCGAATTCTTGGCGGCTCTAGATCGTGGCTCCGTGATTAACCGAGTGAAAAGTGCCTGAGGTTGTCGATATCCGACGCCTGGTCGATCTGATCAAGCGACCCGGCCCCGAACGGCAAAGTGAGCAGGCTGGCATCGTCCCGCAGGCAGTGCCGTGGCGTGCCTGCTTCAAGATACTCCTGCCAGTAGCCATCGGTGCTGAGCAGCAACGTTTGGCCACGCTGCAGCAAGAAAACGTGGTGCTCGGGGGGACTAAAACGTTTGGCGTTCAGGCAACGAGTCAGTTGCTGTTTGTGCCGATCCTGCTCTTCGCTTGAGCCTGGGGGCGACAAACCGGGCTGCTGCGCCAGAATGTGAGGTGAGGTCAGCCATCGCGTCTCGGCTTGTAGCCGTAGGCCTACCCGGCAGTCACCGCAATGCCAGACTTGGGTCTCAAGCGTCACCAGGTCAAGGCTGACCATGCAGTAGCTGGCGATATCGCGGAGGAAGCCGTGCCGAAGCTGGGCCTGTTCTTGTTTGAGACGAGCATGAACCGTTGCCTGCGAGCGAGCAGATGCCTCGGCCAGCACTTGCAGTACGACATCGGCCCAATGCCGAGCCAGCTCGGCGCCTCGGGGGCCTTTCTCTGCGCCGTCGACCAACACCGCCAGGAGGTGCTGGTCTTGCCGCCCCACGGCCGCGGCATCGCTGTTGCTGCCACGCTCGCGGCCTTGCCGGCTGAACCAGCTGGCCCGCATCAGCCTCTCTCCCCGGCCAGGATCTCCAGACGCTCGAAGAGCAGCATTTCTCGATCCGGGTCTCCGGCCTGGCTCTGCACGGCATATCCAAAATCATCATTGCCGAGGAGCTCGCTGAGCTCGGCGGCAATGTAGGCCTGGAGTGCACTGTCGGCTGCTCGCACCTCATCGAGCAGCTCGGGGCGGCCATCCACCAGATTGAGGATGTCCTCGATGTCGTGGCTCGACAATGGATCACCCTCTCCGCGCCCCTTGTAGGCCTCCAGCTTGGTGGCAACGAACAGCGGCGGCGTGACCACGCGAATGGTGAGACCCCCGCCCAACGAGACGGGCTCTGCCGTTTGCAGCGCCTGGGGGTACCAGTGATTGCTGAAGCCGAGCACCTCGTCATGGTCCGGCATCAGGTCGACGCGCAGCTCCCCCAGCTTCATGGCGCAGATGGGCATCTCCTCGTCCAGTGAGGAGGGTTCCTTGAATCCCTTGGCATTCAGCGCGTCCTTGAAGCGCTGCAGATCGATATAGCTCATGACGCTGATGATCAGATCCACGTCGTCGGTGCTGCGCACCTGCTCGCGAGTGAACGCATCGGTCAGCAGCAGCCCGGTCGTGCAACCCCCGACGAAGGCCACTTGGTCACGAAGCTCGGCACCGAGAGCCTCGGCCACCTGGCGCAGCATGGCACGCTGATCGTCGAATAGGCTCATCCGTTACTCCAGATACTTTGCCAGCCGCTCGCTAGCGACCTTGCTCTCACGGGGATGGCCCAGTCGAATGGCATCGACCAGGGCCAGCATGGCATACAGCTCGCGGTCGCGACGCACTGCATAGGGCACACTCTTGAACAGCGGCTCGATGGCTTGGCCTTTGCTGTTGCCCCGGGCATCCGGCCACACCATCAGCAGCTCACCCGAGCTATACAGCTGGCCCTCTAGCACCGGCGCGGCGAAGGTCGTCGCGATTCCTCGGGTGATTTCGCCGGGCTTGGCCGGAAACACATAACGCACCCCATGAACGATGAAATGGAACAAGGCTCGGGTATTGGCGCGCGGCAGGCCTGTCCTGCGATCCTTGCGAATCAGGCCAACCTCCAGGCAGCGCTGAAGGGCCAGGCTCACCTGGCTCTTGCTGATCCCGGTTTCCTCGGCCAAGGCCCGCACGCTATAACGAGCCAGCAGCTGATCGTCATCGAGCCCAGACCAGCTCCCCTGGCGCAAGTTGCTGTCGACATCATCCAGCGCCCAGTCCCGCCAGTCATCGGGAAGCGCCTTTGATCCCTTACCGGCGTGCTTATCGGAGCCATGGCCTTCTCTGCTTCTCAGGGCCACCAGCTTCAAAAGCAAGCCAATATCTTGACCTTTCATATTCTCACCAATTCACTCTGTCCCGCGTCCTAGGACACGGGACAGAATTGATGCAACAGAATTTCAATGTCAAGAAAAATTGCGCAGCGCATACGAATTCGCTTATTGGCCTGGATAGCGCCGTCCGCCATTCCAGCTCACGCATGAGCACATCGCGGAAGGCATCGATTTCCTGCCGGCTTTCCAGGAGATCGCTTCATGGGTAACAGTAGCCTGCTGCCGCCCTACTGAGCGAGCCTGCAGCATCGAGGAGCTGCCCCCTTGGCTCTACCTGAAAGGGATCTCCACCGGCTGCTACCCGGAAGCCCCGGGGGCGCTGCTGGGCGACCAGGCCAACACGGTGTCACGGCAAGAGCCTCGCACTCTCGGGGCTTTTCTGTCATGATGCTGGCGCGGCCTATTTCGGTCCCTCCTGCCGCATCTGTCACCCGACGTTTCTTGCCCCGCCGCCCGGGACCCGCGCCGCCATTGCCGCGGCGGGTGGCGACGGGGTCGATGGAGTTTCCATGAGCTTTACCGATCTCGGCCTGCGTGCCGAATTGCTGCGTGCCGTCGAGGCACAGGGCTACACCACCCCGACCCCGATTCAGCGCCAGGCGATTCCCGCCGTGCTGGGCGGCGGCGACCTGCTGGCCAGCGCCCAGACCGGCACCGGCAAGACCGCCGGTTTCACCCTGCCGATGCTGCAGCGCCTGGCCGGCGGGCCGCGTCCCGGCAAGCGCCAGGTGCGTGCCCTGGTGCTGACCCCGACCCGGGAGCTGGCCGCCCAGGTCGGCGAGAGCGTGGCCGATTACGGTCGCCACCTGACCCTCAAGAGCCATGTGATCTTCGGCGGCGTCGGCCAGCAGCCCCAGGTAGACGCCATTCGCCCCGGCCTCGACGTGCTGGTGGCCACCCCGGGCCGCCTGCTCGACCTGCACCAGCAGAAGCACGTGGATCTCTCGCGCATCGAGATCCTGGTGCTGGACGAGGCCGACCGCATGCTCGACATGGGCTTTATCCACGACATCAAGAAGGTACTGAAGCTGCTGCCGGAGAAGCGCCAGAACCTGCTCTTCTCGGCGACCTTCTCCGACGAGATCCAGGCCCTGGCCCACAAGCTGCTGGATAACCCGGCCAAGATCGAGGTGGCACGGCGCAACACCACCGCCGAGACCGTCGATCAGGCGGTCTACCAGGTCGATCGCGAGCAGAAGCGCGAGCTGCTGGCTCACCTGATCACCCAGCATCAGTGGTACCAGGTACTGGTCTTCACCCGCACCAAGCACGGCGCCAACCGCCTCGCCGAGCAGCTCAGCAAGCAGGACATCCCGGCCATGGCCATCCATGGCAACAAGAGCCAGTCGGCCCGCACCAAGGCCCTGTCCGCCTTCAAGAGCGGCGAGCTGCAGGTGCTGGTGGCCACCGATATCGCCGCCCGCGGCCTGGATATCAGCGAGCTGCCCCATGTGGTCAACTTCGAGCTGCCCAACGTCGCCGAAGACTATGTGCACCGCATCGGCCGCACCGGCCGCGCCGGCAGCGAGGGCCAGGCGGTGTCGCTGGTCTGCGTCGATGAACACGGCCTGCTCAAGGGCATCGAGCGACTAATCAAGCGCGACCTGGACAAGCGCATCGAGCCCGGTTTCGAACCCGATCCCAATGCCAAGCCCGAGCCGATCGAGAATGGTCGTAATCGCGGTCGCGGCAATGGCGGCCGGGGCAATGGTGGCCGGAATAACGGCGGTCGGAATCAGGGCCAGCAACGCCGCCAGGGTGGCGAGGCGCGTCAATCCGGCAACCGCGATAACGACGTCGCCAAGCCCGCGCGTCGACGCCGCCCCCGGCGCTCGGCCCAGCAGGGCTAGGCGACCGGCCGAGCGTTATGCCGAACGACTGAACTCCCTGGCCAGCGGCAGCACCGCTGGCCAGATCTATTAGTTTGTGCGAATGTGAACTCTCGAATACCCCCTCATCGACCGGGGTGGAGGTGAGCGCCATGCTGAGCTTCTTCAAGGACAAGCCCCCCGAATGCTGGGTCATCAAGCAGGTCGACGACGACCTGCTTCACCTCTGTGGCCGCGGCCTGGCCACCGCCAGGGAGCGTCCCAAAAGGCTGCTGGCGAAGCTGCACGCCGGGAACTACCAGGGGCCCGTGAGCTTCGACAACAGCGGCCTGGTCCTGAATTCGCGACTCTTCGCGGCCCTGGTGCCGCTGGACGCGCTGCATATCGACGACCAGGACCGGGCCCGGTGGCGTGACCGCCTCTGGCGGGTATCCTGGGTCCCCCGACGCTGCTGGACCTACGAGGGTCGCCTCACCACCCAGGCCAGCGCCGCGGGCGGGCGCATCGGGCTGATCAGCGTCGAGGACGTGGCCAGCATCCGCGCCAAGGCCAGGCCACGAGCCACCGCGTCGCGACACAGCCTGCTTTATGGTCTCGAGCCCCTGGAAGGGGTGACCACGGAAAAAGGCGCCCAGCAGAGGCAGGCCGGCAATCGCTGGTCGGGCCCCGCCGCCGTGGGCGGCCGCGAACGACGAGACAGAAATGACCGCTGAACCGACTCAGCCATCCCGGGGACGCCTGATCGGCTTCCTCGCCCTGATGGTCCTGGTGGGCCTCAACCTGAGGCCCGCCCTCTCCTCCCTCTCACCGCTGCTCAACCGCATCCAGGTCGACACCGGCCTGTCGCCGCTGGGGATCGGCGCCCTGACCACCCTACCGGTCCTCTGCCTGGGTCTCTTCGCGCCCCTGGCCCCCTGGCTGGCCAAGCGCCTGGGCCCCGAGCGGGCCCTGTCGCTGGCCCTGCTGCTGCTGACCGGCGCCCTGCTGCTGCGTGCCAATTCGCTGACCCCGCTGCTGTTCCTGGGCACGCTAGGAGTCGGGGCGGCCATCGGCATCGCCGGCAGCCTGTTGCCGGCCCTGGTCAAGCGCGAACTGCCCAAGGGCGCCGACCTGATGACCGGCGTCTACACCATGGCCCTGTGTCTCGGCGGCGCCCTGGGCGCCGGCCTCGGCATCCCGCTCGCCGACTGGCTGGGGGACTGGCACCTGAGCCTCGCCAGCTGGGCGCTGCTGGCCGTCGCGGCCCTGGTCGCCTGGCGGTTGGGAATGCCCCACCCCAAGCCGCCGGCCCCGGGCAGCCTGCCCAAGGCCCCGCGGGTGCGCCTATGGCGCCATGGCCTGGCCTGGCAGGTCACGGCGCTGATGGGGAGCCAGTCGTCGCTGGCCTATATCGTCTTCGGCTGGCTGCCCGTGCTGCTCCAAAGACGCGGCCTGAGCGAGGGAGAGGCCGGCTGGCTGCTCGCCGGCTCGGTGATGGTGCAGTTGATCTCGGCGCTGGGTGCGCCCTGGCTGGCGCGCCTCCACCGCGACCAGCGTCCCGCCATGCTGGTGGTACTGGGGCTGACCACCGCCGGCTTCGTGATGCTGCTGCAGGCCCCCCTCTCCCAGCGCTGGCTGGGCGCCATCCTGCTCGGCCTCGGCCAGGGCGGCGCCTTCAGCCTGGCGCTGACCATGATCGTGCTGCGTAGCGGCGACTCGCGTTTGGCCGGCAAGCTTTCCGGGATGGCCCAGGGCTTCGGCTATACCCTGGCGGCCATGGGCCCCCTGGTCATCGGGCTGCTGCTGCAACTGGGCGCAGGCCTCACTAGTGTTACCGCCGTGCTGGTGGGTATCGCCGGCTTCGCCGCCGTCTTCGCCTGCCTGGCCGGACGCAACCGACGCCTGGAGTTCGACGCCGAGGGCTCCGTGATCACTCGGCGCTACGAGCGGCGGCGCTAGGCTGGCGCCACTCGTGGCGACGCTGGGCGGCCTGGCCCCGATCACGTATCATCGACCCGGCAAGGACGCTTACCCCTCGACGCCAGGAGTGTCATGACCACCGCCTCCCGACCACCCCTCAAGGCCGACCTGTTATTGCTTGGCGTGACCCTGCTGGCCGCCGCCGGCTGGATCTTCTCGAAGGAGGCACTCGACGGCCTGCCGCCGTTACTGTTTATCGGCAGCCGCTTCCTGCTGGCGGGACTCTTGCTGCTGCCCTTCGCCTGGCCCAGTCTCAGCAAACGCCGCCCGGCCCAATTCCGGGGCGCTGTGGGGGTCGGCCTGGTGTTCGCCGCCGCCATCGCCTTCTGGGTGCTGGGCCTGGCCCACGCTTCCCACCTGGGCGAAAGCGCCTTTATCAACAGCCTGGGGATCCTGCTGGTGCCGGTGATGGCACGCCTGCTGTTCGGTGACCGGCCGCCGAAGACCACCTGGATCGCCCTGCCGGTGGCGGTGGTGGGGCTGGCCTGCCTCTCCCTGGAGCGTGGCTTCCAGTTGGAGGCGAGCCAGTGGCTGTTCCTGGCGGCGGCCACCCTCTTCGCCCTGCTCTTCAACCTCAACTCGCGGGTGGTGCGCCAGCTCCCCGCCCTGCCCCTGACGGCCATCCAGCTGATCGTGGTGGGGCTGGTACTCACGGCCCTGTCGGCGCTTAGCGAGCCCTGGCCGAACCGCCTGGGCGGCGATACCCTGGCCTGGCTGGCCGCCAGCGTGCTGCTGGCCAGCACCCTGCGCTTCTTCCTGCAGGTCTATGCGCAGGGCCTGACCACCCCCAGCCATGCGGCGGTGATCATGATGCTGGAGGGGGTCTGGACCGCCATGCTGGCGGCCTTGTGGTTCGGCGAGACCATGACCGCCTGGCAGCTACTGGGCTGCGGGCTGATTTTTGCCGCCCTGTTGATCAACCGCTGGCGCTGGGTACGGGCGCTATGGCGCCGCTAGGGGGCGAGGCGCGGTGACGTCCCCCATCGAGGAGAGAACATGAGCAGAGTGCGTTATTCGGGGGACCTGATCGCCAGCCTGGAAGGGGTCGTCTGGCTGGGCCTGGCCTGGTCGGTGAGCCTCTCCCTGTGGCAGGGCACCCTGATGCCGAGCCTGACCGCACTCTGCCTGGCGGGCACCTGCCTGATCGTCGCCCTGGGGCACCGCCCACTGCGACTGATGCTGGGGCGCTACCGGATTCGCAAGCGGCGCACCGAGATGCTGATGCACCTGGTGGCCCTGCCGCTGCTCCTGGCGATGGCCCTGGCGATCCCCTTCGAGGCCCTGGTGACGCCCCTCAACGGCGACCAGCGGATGCTGCTGTTCAATGTGCTGGCCACCGCCGGCTGGCTGATGTTCCTGCTCACCATCCTCACCAAGTCGCTGATCTTCGAGGTGCGCCAGCGCCGGAGCGGCCGGCGCTAGGGCATCGTCGGTGCCTCGGCGATGATAGATCATGCTTGGGGCGCCTGCGGCGCCAATCGCTCGGCACAGCCGGAACGCCGGACCGCGAGCTCCCACAATAGGCTGGGTGGCCACTGATTTTGTAGGAGCGGGCTTTAGCCGGCGATAAGCAGTCGGCGAGTTACACCAGCTTCCAGTGCAGTCGCTCGCCGGCCATCAGCGGCACGATCACCTCGTCCCCATAGGGCAGGCTCTCGGGCAGGGTCCAGGTCTCGCGCTTGAGGGTGATGGTGCGCGCATTGCGCGCCAGGCCGTAGAAGTCCGGCCCATGATGGCTGGCGAAGCCCTCCAGGCGATCCAGGGCGCCGGCCTGCTCGAAGGCCGTGGCATAGAGCTCGATGGCCGCCGGTGCGGTGAAGGCCCCCGCGCAGCCGCAGGCGCTCTCCTTGGCGCCCTTGGCATGGGGCGCGCTGTCGGTGCCCAGGAAGAACTTGCGGCTACCGGAGCTGGCCGCCGAAAGCAGCGCCTCGCGATGGCTCTCGCGCTTGAGTACCGGCAGGCAGTAGTAGTGGGGACGGATACCGCCCACCAGCATCTGGTTGCGGTTGAAGAGCAGGTGATGGGCGGTAATGGTGGCGGCGATGGTCTTCGGCGCCGCCTCCACGAACTCCACCGCCTGACGGGTGGTGATGTGCTCGAATACCACCTTGAGGTCGGGGAAGCGGGCCAGCAGCGGCTTCATCACCTTCTCGATAAATACCGCCTCACGGTCGAAGATATCGATCTCGGCATGGGTCACCTCGCCATGCACCAGCAGCGGCAGTCCCAGGCGCTCCATGGCGGCGATGGCATCGGCGCACTTGTCGACGCTGGTCACGCCGGAATCGGAGTTGGTGGTGGCCCCGGCGGGATAGAGCTTGACGCCATGTACCTGGCCACTGGCCACGGCCCGCTCGATCTCCTCGGGCGAGGTGTTATCGGTCAGGTAGAGGGTCATCAAGGGCTCGAAGCTCACCCCTTCCGGCACCGCCGCGAGGATGCGCTGGCGGTAGGCCAGGGCCTGCTCGGTGGTGGTGACCGGCGGCTTGAGATTGGGCATGATGATGGCCCGGCCGAACTGCTGGGCACTGTAGGGCACCACCCGGTCGAGCACGGCGTCGTCGCGCACATGCAGATGCCAATCGTCGGGCTGGGTCAGGGTGATCTCGTTCACGGCATATCCTGTCAGGCTATAAAGTGGCGTCCCAGTATACCTTCCCGAGGGAGCTTTGCGGTGAATGCGCACGATTCGCCTCTGGTATTCCCGCTTCAGTCGGCTAAACTGGTTTGTCACTGACTCGCCACCCGGACGCCCGTCATGTCGATCCCGGCCCGCCCCTTCGCCCTGCTCTGCCTGCCACTGCTGCTGAGTCTGCCCCTCGCTGCCATGTCAGCCCAGGAGGAGGATGAGGCTAGCCTGCAGCTCGACAATGGCATGCAGGTGGATGGCGAGGAGATCGACTTCTATGACGGTTTCACCTCCGGCTTCCGGGTCGCCGCCGCCTACCTGGTCCCGCGCCTGCCGCGCTTCGAGATCGGTGCGGAATTCGCCTACCTCGAGAGCGAACAGCTACCCACCACCTATCAGGGCATGCCGGTGCAGCTCGACAGCACCAGCCTGCGAGGCGCCCTGATGGCGGGATTTCGCCTGGGTCAGCTAAGCCTCTACGGCAAGACCGGGCTCGCCGGCTGGCAGGCCGATATGGCGGGCAACCTGGGAGGCGACTGGCAACAGGACTCCCTGGATGGCACCGCCCAGACCTTCGGCCTGGGCGCCAGCGTGCAGCACAACGCCTGGCAGGGCCGGCTCGAATACGAATATATCGACGCCGACCGTCTCGACCACCTCAATATCACCAGTGCCCGCCTCAGCTACCGCTTCTAGTGGACGGCTGCCCTCAACTCCACCTCCTCCCGAGACGGGGACACCGCCGGTAACGCCCCAGGGGCCTCTCTCGACCTGTCGGCGTCAGACCGTTGAGCGGCCGATCGGGTACTGAACGCCCGGGCATTGATATTCAGGGCCTCGGCCTCGCCACGAAGCGACCGGGTCACCCCATGATAGCTCTGCATCTCGGCGGCACTCTCCTGGGTGGCCCGATCGATGGCATGGATCGACTGACCGACCTGCGTCACGCCTTCGCTCTGCTCGCGGGCGGCGGCGCTGATCTCCGCCATCAAGTCATTGACCCGATGACTGGCCTCGCGAATCCGCTGCATGGCCGCCTCGGTATCGCGGGTATGCTCCACGCCGGAGGCCACGCCCTTGCCCGCTTCGGCAATCAGCAGTTGTACCTTCTTGGCGGCATCGGCGGCCTGATTCGCCAGGCTACGCACCTCCCCTGCCACTACCGCGAACCCGCGCCCGTGCTCGCCGGCTCGGGCCGCCTCGACGGAGGCATTCAGCGCCAGGATATTGGTCTGGAAGGCGATATTGTCGATGGTCTCGACCACCAGCCCGAGCCCAGGAGCCCGGCCAGGGCCATGCCACCCAGCGGCCAAGCGACCAGGGCCGGCAATTGCGAGAACCAGGGGCTGGCAGCCGCGAGTGCCACGCCTACCGCGGCCAGAGAAAAGCTCATCAGCTTGCTCCGCAGCCCGCTCAATCGAGAGGGCTGCCACCACCCCAGCCACCCCTTGCGTCGCAGCTGGCCATGGTTAACCCGGTAGGCACAACGCCCCTCGCGCATCTCCCGGTAGAGGGCTTCGGCGCGCCGGGTCTGCGCTACGGAAACGAAGGTACGCAGGGAAGCGAAGCCCTCGATACGCCCGCCTTCCATCAACGGCACCACATGGGCATGCACCCAATAGTGGTCGCCATTCTTGCAACGGTTCTTGACGATGCCCTGCCAGCCCTGACCGCGCTTGAGCGTCGCCCACATGTCGGCGAACACCTCCGGCGGCATATCTGGATGGCGCACGATGTTATGGGGCGAGCCGATCAGCTCCTCGCGAGAGAAGCCGCTGATCCCGACGAAGGCCGGGTTGGCATAGGAGATCATGCCTCGGCGATCCGTGCGGGAGATCAGGAAGTCATCGGGCTCCAGGGGGTGATTACACTGGCTGACGTACCCATTGTTTCTCATGCTACCTACCTGGCTATTCTTGAGCGCTGGCGAAATCCCGTGGCAGGCCTCTGCCGCCGGGGGGTACAGGGGAGATTCACTCACTTCACCAGGCGGCCGTTGTTGTCGGAGTCGGTCCAGCACAGGAGAGGAATCAGGGTATTGTCACTATTTGGCTCCCAAGCCTACTTCACAAAAAGTAACGCAAAGTAACGATAAGCCCCCCCTGGCCAGGGGTTATTCCCGGCATGAAGCGCCCTGCCGCCCCTGCGACAATCTCCCCCGGGCGCGGATCCTGGCGACCTGCTAGAGTACTCGGCCCTACTCATCGCCGATGATGCCATGGTTACCTCGTTACGCCTCAATACGCTGATTCTCGTGACCCTGCTGATCCTGGGCGGCGCCTCCTGGTATGCCATGCAGCGCTTCGCCTCCCGCGATGGCATCGCCTGGCAGACCAGCGACACCCCCTGCGATCTTCGGCAGGCCCCCTGCCAGGCGACCCTCGCCGATGGCAGTCGGCTGCGCTTTGCCATCGACGGCGAGAAGCCGATTCGCGCCCTGACGCCGCTGACGCTGCGCGTGGAGAGCGATGCCGCCGAGGTGCGGCGCGTCCGCGTCGACTTCGAAGGCATCGGCATGGAGATGGGACTGCACCGCTTCCCGCTGGAGCGTACCGAGCCGGGTCACTTCGCCGGCCCGGCCCAGGTTGGCGTCTGTACCGAGGAGGTCATGCCCTGGCGAGCCAGGGTCAGGGTCGAGACCGAGGAGGGTTGGCAGGGAGCCTGGTTCGACTTCGAAGCGACACGCGGCCTGTAAGACGGCCAACGAGACCGGCCCCGCCAAGAGCGGGGCCGGTCGTGGTCAAGCGCCGGGGTGTCGGCAATGGCCGTTACGGCCTGCGATCGCTCACTCCCAGGCCGTCAGGGTCTTGGCCTTGTCCAGGTAGGACTGGCCGTGGGCCTTGACGGCCTCGCCATCCAGGCGTTCCGAGGCCAGGTGGACCTCCTCGAGCTCCATGGCCATCCCATCGACCTCCTCGGAGAGGGTCTGCAGGGCATTCTCCAGGGTGTAGGTCAGCTCATGGACCTGCCCCAGCTCCTCGTCGCTCAGGCTCTCCTGGGCCAGGAGGGCATCGAGGCGCCGATTGTATTCGGTGAAATTCGCCACCGCCGCCTCGAGGGTCTCGGCGGCTTCGCCCTGAAAGTGATCGACCCGCTCGGCCAGGGCCTCGCCCACCAGCCCGAAGGTCAGGGCCGCCAAAAACATAAAGTGCTTCATTGCAACTCCTCTTTGCCAATGAAAATGACTTGCATTTAGCAATCTATCAGCCGCCTGCCGTCCACACAAGCGTTTCGACCGTGGCGGATTGGCGCGGCCTTTCCGCCACACGGCAGGAGCTAGCTTTAGCTGGCGATTTACCCGACCTTATCGCCTACCCGAGCTTTTCGCCTGCTAAAGCAGGCTCTTACCATCCTGGGGTCTCGCCATCCTAGTAGGAGCTAGCTTTAGCTGGCGATTGCCTTGGAGTAGAAGCGGGCGTTAGCCGCGGTTTGTCACCTCGGCGATCGGGGGCGCTTCCCCATGCCGCCCTAGCCGAGCCCGTAGATGCTCCAGATACGAGAGCAGCGCCGGAATCACCAGCAGCACCAGCAGGGTGGAGAGCCCCAGGCCGAAGGCGATGGAGACCGCCATGGGGATCAGGAACTGGGCCTGCAGCGAGGTCTCGAAGAGCAGCGGCATCAGGCCACCGATGGTGGTCAGGGAGGTCAGCAGCACCGCCCTCACCCGCTGCACCACCGCCTCGTTGAGGGCGGCATCGATGGTCAGCCCCTGACGGCGCTGCTGACGATAGAAGGTCACCAGGATGATGGCGTTGTTGACCACGATGCCGGAGAGCCCGAAGAGGCCGAACAGCGACAGCACCGTCAGCTCGATGCCCAGCAGCCAGTGACCCAGCACCCCGCCCACCAGGGCGAAGGGAATGATCGCCATGACGATCAGCGGCAGGCTCCAGGAGGCGAAGACCCAGGCCAGCACCACATACATCAGCCCCAGGCCGACGATCAGGCCGGTGCGCATATCGGCCAGGGTCTCGCGCTGGTCGGCGGCGCGCCCCTCGAAGCTGTAGGCGATATGGAAGGTCCGGGCCAGCTCCGGCAGGGTCTCGCGGCTCAGGCTCGCCAGCACCTCCTGAGCGGAGGTCACGCCGCTATCCAGCTCTGCCCCCACCTGCACCGCCAGGCGCCCATCGGCATGCCGCAACGCCTCGAAGCCCTGGGCCGGCGACAGGGAGATCACCTGCGACAGCGGCACCAGCCGGCCATCCGGCACCTCGATGGCCAGCCGCGACAGGGTCGCCAGGCGTTCGCGCTGCGCCCGGGGCAGCATCACACGCACCTCCACCTCGTCGGCACCCTGCTGATAGACCTGCACCACCTGGCCGTCGAAGGCGGTGCGCAGCTGACGCCCCAGCTCGCTGGTGGTCAGCCCCAGGGCCTCGCCCTGGGCATTGACCCGGTAGATCAACTGCTCGCGGCCCCAGGGCATGTCGTCTTCGGTATCCAGTACCCCGGGCAGGCTGGCCAGCGCCTCGCGCAGCCGGTCGGCGGCATGCCGCAGGTCGAGGGCGTCGTCGCCGGTCAGGCGAATCTCCACGTCGCGGCCTGGCGGTCCGGCGGCCCGCTCGCTGATGGTCAGGGCCTCGAGGCCCGCCGGCATGGTGATGCGCTGCCGCCAGGCGCGGATCAGCTCGCTATTGCGCACCTCCCGGTCGTCCGGGGAGATCAGCTCGATCATGATCGAGCCCAGCTCATCGGCGCGCCGCCCGGTGCCCCCGGCCCCCAGGCTGGCCCCGTAGCGGGTCACCCGGGTGCGGATCAATCCGCCGCCGAGGTCGGCTTCAGCCGCCTCCAGGGTCGTCTCCAGGTGTGCGACGAAGCGCTCCACCCGCGCCGCCTCGGTCCCCGCCACGAAGCTGGCATTGGCATAGAGCACCGTGGGCTCCGGCGAGGGGAAGAAGGTAAAGCCGATGCGCCCCCCCGCCACCAGGCCGGCGGTGACCAGGGTCACCGCCAGAGCGGTGGCCAGGGTAGCGCCGCGGTGACGCAGGCTCAGCGCCGAGACGCGCCGGAAGGGCCCCTCGCGGAAGGCCTCGAAACGTGCCTCGAAGCCCTGGCGCAGGCGTTCCAGGCGGTGGCTCGGCGCCTCTCGGCGCGGGTCGAAGGCGTGACGCAGGTGCGCCGGCAGCACCACGAAGCACTCCAGCAGCGAGGCGATCAGCACGCAGATCATGATCACCGGAATATCGCCGAGGATATTGCCGATCACCCCACCCACCATCAGCAGCGGCATAAAGGCCGCCACCGTGGTCAGCGACGAGGCCACCACCGGCCACAGCATGCGCTTGGCGGCCCCCTCCGAGGCACTGCGCGGGGCCTCGCCCAGGCGGTAATGGGCATCGGCGTCCTCACCCACCACGATGGCGTCGTCGACGATCACCCCCAGCGCCATGATCAGGGCGAACAGCGACATCATGTTGATGGAGCCACCGATCCCCCAGAACACCAGCATGGCGGCCATGAAAGCGGTGGGAATCCCCACCGCGACCCAGGCGGCGACCCTCGCCGGCAGGAAGAAGTAGAGCAGCACGATCACCAGCACCAGGCCGCCCAGGCCGTTGCCGATCAGCAGCCAGATGCGCTCGGCGATCAGCTGCCAGCTCTCGTCATGCACCTTGAGATGCGCCGAGGGCGGCAGGCTCGGGCGCACCTCCTCGAGCCAGTCATCGAGAATGCGCGCCGCCGCCAGGGAGTTGCCCGCCTCGGCCCGCTGCAGTTGCAGCTCGACGGCGGGCTGGCCCTGGTGCGTCAGGCGCACCTGGCCGCGCCGCGGCTCCTGGCGAATGATGGCGATATCGCCCAGGCGCAGCCGCACCCGGTCGCCGCTGAGGATCGTCAGGTTCTCGAATTCTCGGGCGGCGCGGCGCTGTTCCACGGCGCGCAGCTCCCGGGCGCTGTCCTGCTGCCCCAGCAGCCCCGCCGGCAGGTCCCGGGACATGCCCTGGATACGCTCGACCACCTGCGCCAGGGACAGCCCCAGGGTCTGCAGTCGCTCGGCGGGCACCTCGACGCTGATCTGCTGCGCGGCGACCCCCTCCAGCTCGACCCGGTCGATGCCGCGTTGCAATAGCTGGGACTCGAAGCGCTGCGCCAGGGCCCGAAGCTCATCCTCGGCCAGGTCGCCATACAGCAGCAGGCGCGCCACCGGCTCGTAGCGGGCGACCCGGTTGACCCGGGGTCGCTCGGCGTCCGCCGGCAGGTTGGTGAAGCTCTCGACCTCCTGGCGCACGTCGTCCAGCGCCAATACCGGGTCGGTGCCCTCGACGAACTCCAGGGTGATGCTGGCCACCCCCTGGGTGGAGGTGGAGGTTATGCGCTTGAGGCCATCGATGCTGCGCAGTCGCTCTTCCAGGGGCAGGGTGATGCCCTGCTCCACGTCCTCCGCCGAGGCACCGCTCCACACCACCCGCACGCTGGCCACGTCAAGGGCGAAGGTCGGGAAGAACTGGATATTCATCCGCGACAGCCCCAGCACGCCGCCCACCAGCATCACCAGCATCACCAGGTTGGCGGCCACCCGATGATGGACGAAGAAACCGATCACCCCACGCCGCTTGCTCACGCCTCGGGCTCCTCGGGGGTATCGGGGGTATCGGGGGTATCTGCGGCATCGGCGACCTCGACCCGCAACCCCTGCATGGCATTGGGCAGGTGGGTGACCATGATGCGCTGACCGTCGGCCAGGGCCTCGCCGGTGACCAGGGCGAGCGGCTCGCCATCGGCGCCGCGGGCCTCGCCCAGGCGCTCCACGTCCAGGCGCACCAGGCGCCCCTCCTCCACCCGATACACCCGGTCGTTGCCGTGCAAGGCACCGTAGGGCAGCGCCAGGGCCCGGGGGTGGGTGGGGCGCGCCAGGGTCACCGTGATCAGGCTGCCGGGGCGCAGCCCGGGCGCGGCCTCACGCAGCGCCAGGATCGCCTCGCTGCCGCTGGCATCCCCCTCCCCGGCGAAGCCTATCAACTCGAAGCGCGCGCCATTGTCGGCCTCGGCCAGCAGCGTCTCGCCCCGGGACAGGGCCCCGAGCAGCTCGGCCTCGTGCTCACGGGGCAGGCGCGCCCGCAACTCCAGCCCCGCCTCGGGATAGAGCGATAGCAGGGTCGTTCCGCTTGCCACCCGGTCGCCGGGGGCCACCCGGACATCGCTGACGATGCCATCGAAGGGCGCGGTGACTCGGGCGCGCTCGGCGTCCCGGCGCACCGCCGCCAGGTTGGCCTCGGCGCGTGCCAGCCGCGCCTCCAGGCTGGCGCGGCGCGCGGGGTGTTCGGCGATGGCATTCTCGCGGGTGGTCAGGGTCAGTCGAGCCCGGGACAGGGCGTCCCGGGCGCCGTCCAGATCCGCCCGGGACGCCAGGTTGCGTTCCACCAGGCTGCGGGTACGCTCCAGTTGGCGGGCGGCGGTATCGCGGATCTCCTGCTCCCGGGCCAGGGCCGCCCGGTCGCTGGCCAGACGCAGCGCCTCGTTGGCCAACTGCGCCTCCAGGTCGGCCACCTCGGCGGCGGCCTGCGCCAGCAGCGGCGCGATATCCGCCTCCTCCAGGGCCACCAGCAGGTCGCCCTCGGCCACCCGCTGCCCCTCGCGCACCGGGCGCTCGGCGATATGAGCGGTCAGCGAGGCGGTCAGGGTGACCCGCTGCGGCGCCACCAGCTCGCCGAACAGCGGCAGGATCGGCACCTCCTCCCCCAGCCGCACCTCCTGCACCGCGATGCGCCAGCTGCGCTCCTGACTCGCCGCCGGGGGCGGCTCGGGGCGCGTCAGGCGCAGTGCCACGAAGCCCGCGATGCCGATCGCCAGGATCATCAGGGGAAGGAGTCGCTTGAGGGTCATGAGTCCGCCGTCGCCGTCTTCGAACCAGGGTCACCACTATACAACCCTTGGACAGCATATCGATATAACAGCGACAAACGGTCCCGTTTTACCCCATCACCGCCATTTTATCGCCTGCTGAAGCAGGCTCCCTCCACCCCGACAAGCCTTCTCACTCTGGTCCGTTCTGGGTCTCCTTCAAACATACGAGCTGGCTGTAGCCGGCGATTTGCGCCACCTCCACGGACATATTTTGGTAATATTCACCGCCCTTTTATAATCAATAAGCAAGATAATGACGCAGAGAACTTCTTCCCAAACGCCGGCGCTATTGCACAGCTGGCTGAAATTCCTCGTGATTCTCACCCTGCTGACCCTGACGCTGCGGCTGCTGGGCGGCGCCTGGATGGTCCCCGAGGCTCTCTGGCCCCGTGCCTGGTGGTGGGGCCTGCGTTTCGACCTGGCGATCTCCGCCCTGCTTTCCGGCCTTACCGTACTGGGCTTGTGGCTACCCAGTCGCCTGGGGCTGACGCCGCCGCGCCGCGGCTGGCTGGTCCCCGCCACCATCTTGCTGCTCGCCGCTCATCTCGGCGACTGGCTCTACTGGCAGGAGACCGGTCGTCATATCGGCTACGAGGCCGCCGAGCTCTTCAACTCCGCCGGCAGCGCGACCCAGATGCTGGTTCTGCACTGGCCCTGGCTGCTGGCGATTGCCGCGGCGACCGCGCTGATCGCCCGCCTGGCCTGGATCCCCAGCGGGCGGCCGGGGCGCGGCCTGCACCTCGAGCTGTCGCTGCTGGCGGTGGTAATCCTCAGCGTTCTGCTGGTGCGGGGCAGCGTCACTCAATTGCCCCAGGGCCCCCATGACGCCATGCGCCTGGCGGACGCCGGGGAAGCCACGGCCGCCCTCAACGGCGCCTATGCCGCCCTCTATGGCCTGCAGAGCGGCCACGGTGGCCTGCGCCAGTTGCCCATGACGTGGCTCGATGGCGAGGCGGCCCGCGACGAGGTGGCCCGGCTCTATGCCGATCGCCAGCCCCTGCCGTCAGCCACCACCGCGGAGCCCGTGAACCTGATCGTGGTCCTGCTGGAGAGCTGGTCCAGCGCGCATATGCGCCCGCTGGAAGACGGCACCCCGGTGACCCCGAATTTCGATGCCATCGCCGCGCAAAGCCTGGCCGGCCGCGAGCTGGTCTCCGGCGGCATGCGCACCACCGAGGGCATGTTCGCGGTCTTCTGCAGCTACCAGAATCCCCTAGGCCAGACCCTGGCCAAGACCGCCCAGGCCCTGGACGACCATGGCTGTCTGCCGGAGCGGCTGCGCGACGCCGGCTGGGATACCGCCTTCTTCCAGGGCTCCCACGAGAACACCAGCGGCGTGGGCGCCTATGCCCAGTCGCTGGGCTTCGAACTGAGTCAGGGCAAGGCCGATATCGACATCCGCCGCCATGACGAGAACGCCTGGGGCGTCTACGACGGCGACCTCTACCGCCATGTGCTGGCCCGCCTGCCCTCGCTCGACGAGCCGATGATGGTGGGCATCAATACCAACACCACCCACGATATCCAGCTTTATGAGGGCGCGCCGCGGCTGACCACCGGCGAGACGCAACTCGATATAGAGCGCAATGTACTTCACCTCGCGGACCAGGAGCTTGGCGATTTCGTCGCCGCCTTGGAGGCCCGGGAGTGGGAGCACCCCTGGGCGCTGCTGCTGGTCTCCGACCATACGGCCCGGGTGCACGGTAGCGCCCTGGAGCGGGCCCTGCTGCCCTTCGCCCTCTATATGCCGGAGCGGGTCTCCGCCGGAGAGCCCGGGCGCATCGCCCACCAACGCGACCTGGCCCCGACCCTGGCCGAGTTGGTAGGCCAGCCGCTGCCCCATGCCATGGGGCATTCGCTGTTCGACGACGAGGCGCCACAGATCGCCGACTTCTTCCTCAACGGCACCCTGCACTGGTTCGAAGGCACGGAGCGCCTGGTGGAGATCCCCCTGGCCGACCCGACCCAGGCACGCTGCCACGACTGGCGGGCATCTCCGGAGCTGGCGAGCCCCCTGCCCTGTGGCGAGGTGGATCGAACCGCCATCCGCCAGGCTTATGGCCTGACCCAGCAGGCCCAGGCGCGACTGTTCACCGGCGAGGCCCTGGCACTGGTACCCTGACAACTCGGTGATAAAGCATAATATCCCCCTCAGGGTATATTATGCTATTATCCTTCATAGAGGATATATAACTCACTATCCGCCATGAAGGATAACGATGAAGATCACCTCGCCGGAAATGCTGGCCCAATCCCTGAAAAATGCGCGGCGGGATCGCCACCTGACCCAGCAGGCAACCGCCGAGCTGATCGGCATCAAGCAGGCGACGGTATCCAGCATCGAGAATCATCCCGAGCGGAGCCGTATCGAGACCCTGTTCAAACTGCTCTCGGCCCTCGAGCTTGAGCTGCACCTCAGCGAACGCGCCTCGGCAGACGACGCCACATCGGACGATCACTCCTGGGACCAGGAGTGGTAGGCCATGGCTAGGCTTATCGTGGCGCTCAATGGCATCGAAGTCGGCGTACTGTCACTGTCGCAATCCGGCGCCATGGCATTCGAATACCTCGCGGAGTGGGTCAATCGCCCTGGGGCTCGCGCCATCTCCTTATCGCTGCCACTGACGACAACGCCCTATCGTGGCTCGGTTGTCTATAACTTCTTCGATAACTTGCTGCCGGATGCCGAGGCAATTCGCGCCAGGATGCAGGCACGTTTCGGGATCGCGACGCGGCATCCCTTCGACCTCTTGGCTAGCATAGGTCGCGATTGCATCGGGGCCATCCAGTTGTACCCCGAAGGCCAGGTCATTCCCGACGTCAAGACCCTCACCGCCGAGCCCTTGGATGATCACGCCATCGAGGCCTTGCTAGCCGGTTATCAGGATGCCCCCCTGGGCATGGCTCGGGATGCGGATTTCCGCATTTCCCTGGCTGGTGCCCAGGAGAAGACCGCCTTGCTATGGCATCAGGGCAGGTGGCAGCGTCCTGCCGGGAGCACGCCCACCAGCCATATCCTCAAGCTGCCGATCGGGTTTCTCGAGCACAGCAATATCGATCTTCGCCAGAGCGGTGAAAATGAGTGGCTTTGCCTCCGGCTCCTTGAGGCCTTCGGACTCCCCGTCGCCCGGGTGGAGCTGGCGAGTTTCGGGGCACAACGAACCCTCGTGGTCCAGCGCTTCGATCGACGCTGGTCGCAAGACGGCTCCTGGTTGATGCGCCTGCCCCAGGAAGACATCTGCCAGGCGTTGGGAGTCGCCCCCGCGCTGAAGTACGAAAGCGATGGCGGGCCCGGCATCGAGGCCGTCATGAAATTGCTGCTCGGCTCGCAGCAAGCACGCCAGGACCGGGAGGCTTTCTTCAAGACCCAGGTCATCTTCTGGCTATTGGCAGCGATCGATGGCCATGCCAAGAACTTCAGCCTTTTCCTCGAGCCCGGCAGCGCCTATCGCATGACGCCACTCTACGACGTGATTTCCGCGCATCCCCTGATGGCGCAAGGGAGCATCGCCGCCGAAAGAGCCAAGATGGCCATGGCCTTGAAAGGCAAGAATCGCCATTACCGCTGGGCCAGGATGGCACCGCGGCACTTCCTCAGCACCGCTCGCCAAGTTGGCTTCTCGACCGACCGGGCATCGGCCATCCTGCGGGAAGTTGCCGAACGCACCGAGCCGGTCATTGCCGAAGTGGCCAACCAACTGCCCGAGGAGTTTCCCGCAGCCATCAGTGAGCCAATTTTCGAGGGCATGCGGCAGCAGGCCACCAGAATCGCCGGCTAAAGCCAGCTCCCACTATGCAGGTAATGCCACTGGTGTTGTGGGAACCCGCGTCAGCGGGCGATGATAGGGCAAGGCCAATTCAAGGAGCGAGCCATGACCCAGGGTCACGCCAGCGAGTCAGGAATCCCGGTAGGCATCAGCGCCTGCCTGATGGGCGACCAGGTCCGCTACAACGGCGGTCACAAGCGTTCCCGTTACTGCCTGGAGGTCCTCGGTGAGCGCTTCGCCTTCGAGCCCTTCTGCCCGGAACTGGCGGCGGGCCTCGGCGTGCCCCGGGTGCCGATACGCCTGATGGGTAAGCTCGGCGAGCGGCCCCGGGTCGTCGGCACCGAGGACACCAGTCGCGACGTCACCGAAGACCTGGACCGGGTCAGCGAGCGCTTTATCGCCGGCCACCGCCACCTGCGTGGCTTTATCCTGATGAAGGGCTCGCCCAGCTGCGGCCTGGAGCGGGTCAAGGTCTACCACTTCAATGGCATGCCCAGCCACGCCGACTCCGGCGCCTTCGTCCGCGCCCTCAAGGAGCATTTCCCCGAGCTGCCCCTGGAAGAGGAGGCGCGCCTCAACGACCCGGTGCTGCGGGAGAACTTTATCACCCGGGTCTACGCCTTCGATGACTGGAAGCGCCGGGTGGAGGCCGAGCCGAGCTACCATGCCCTGCTGCAGTTCCATAGCCGCCAGAAGCTGCTGCTGATGGCCCACCATGTGGGGAGCTATCGGGAGCTGGGGCGCTATCTGGCCGAAGCCCACCGGGAACCGCTGGACGACGCCATGGCCCATTACCTGCGCCTCTTCATGGCAGCGCTGAGTCGCCGCGCCACCCGCAAGACCCACACCAACGTCCTCACCCATGTGCTGGGCTACCTGAAGCAGTGCCTGGATGGCCCCAGCCGCCAGGACCTGCTCCAGGCCATCGAGGAGTACCGCCTGGGCCAGGTCAACCTGGTGGTGCCGTTGCGCCTACTCACCCACTACGTCAAGCGCCACGGTTCCGACTATATCCGTACCCAGACCTACCTGGATCCGCACCCCTATGAGCTGGGGCTGCGCAATACCATCTGACCATGCCCCAGAAACGCCAAGGGCCCGGCGTTTCGCCGGGCCCTTGGATGAAGCGATATAATCGCTCGAGTTGTCGCCTCAACGCACCCAGTGGATGCCGTCGCGAACCACCCTGGCCGGGTTCCCCGCCGCGATGGCTCCCGCCGGAACGTCGCGGGTGACGATACTTCCCAGCCCCACCACGGCGTCGCGACCGATGCTGACACCCTTGAGCACCGTGACCTCGTCGGCCAACCAGACATGGTCGTCGATATGGATCGAGCGGGGGGCATTGATGCAGCGATCCCCCTCGAGGATATCGTGGCCATCTCCGGTCATGACCTTCACGTTTCGCGACAGCATGCCATCGGCGCCGATGATCAGCCGAGTACCGCTGCCCCGAGCGCTGAGATAGCAGTCGCCGCCGATCACGGTGCCCTCTCCTATCGAGAGGTGGTTGTCATCGCCCCGCAGTTCCAGCAAGACACCTCGCAGGTTGGCGCCGGGCGCGATACTCAGGGTATTCCCGCGTCCCTTGATATGAATCCGGCAGTCGCGAACCCGTGCATCCCGCGCGACCTCGAGCCGATTATGCGCATCGATACGCAGCCGATTCCTCAGCCGCAGCCTCCATCCCAGTCTCGTCACGCCGCTGATCCGCTCCGATGATTGTCCCTTGTTCTCGGGTGCCACCGGGCACCCCGCGCCCCACGGCATGATACAGCAGGCCGGCGGCATGCATCGATCCGGGGTCGTAGAGATTGCGTCCGTCGATGACCACCGGCAGCCGGAGCCGCTCCCTGAGCCAGTCGCCATCGAGGGTGCGAAACTCCTTCCACTCCGTGCAGATCACCAGGGCATCGGCCCCGGCTACCGCCTGACCACGGTCCGCGACCAGGGCCAGGTCGGCGCGTTCGCCGTAGAGGCGTCGACACTCCGGCATGGCCACCGGATCATAGGCTCGCACGCGAGCACCGGCCGCCCATAGTGCCTCCATCAGGGTGCGACTGGGCGCCTCGCGCATGTCGTCGGTATTGGGCTTGAAGGCCAGCCCCCAGAGGGCAATGGTCTTGCCCGCCAGGGCCCCACCGAGGGCCCGCGAGAGCTTGGCGAACAGGGTCCGTTTCTGGCGATGGTTCACCCCCTCCACCGCCTGAAGCAGCCGCGCCGGGTAGTCGACGCCCTCGGCGGTGTGAACCAGGGCCCTCACGTCCTTAGGAAAGCAGGAGCCGCCATAACCACACCCCGGATAGATGAAGTGATAACCGATGCGAGGATCGCTGCCGATGCCGCGACGCACCTGCTCCACATCGGCGCCCAGGCGCTCGGCGAGGTTGGCGATCTCGTTGATAAAGCTGATCTTAGTGGCGAGCATGGCGTTAGCGGCATACTTGGTCAGTTCGGCGTCCCTCACCCCCATGAAGATCAGCTTCTCCTGCAGGCGGATATAGGGGGCATAGCATTCGCGCATCAGCGCCTCGACCCGAGGCGAGTCGGCCCCCACCACGATACGCGGCGCGTGAGTGAAGTCCTCGATGGCCGAGCCTTCCTTGAGAAACTCCGGGTTCGAGCAGACATCGAACTCGATGGCCTCGCCCCGGGCCTCCAGGGCCGCGCGAATCGCCGCGGCGACGCGATCGGCGCTACCGACCGGCACCGTCGACTTGTTGATCACCACCTTGTCATCGGTCATGCGCTCGCCGATGCCCTGCGCCACCGTCAGTACCTGGCTCAGGTCGGCACTGCCATCGGCCGCGGAGGGGGTCCCTACGGCGATAAATAGCAAGCACCCAAATTCCACGGCGACATCCAGGTTGGCGGTAAAGGCCAGGCGTCCCGCCTTGAGGTTGCCGCGGATCATGGGCTCCAGGCCCGGCTCATGAATGGGCACTTCGCCATCGCGCAGCCGGGCGATCCGTGCCTTGTCCACGTCCATGCACAATACCTCGTGCCCAACGTCCGCCAGGCAGGCCGCCGTCACCAGGCCCACATAGCCGCTGCCAAATACCGTGATCTTCATGCGCTTGCCTCCTGAAACCGAGGGTGTCAGGAGTAACAGCCGGGGATGACCGTTCGAAGACAGTAAGCGGGTCAGCGGCTCTCATGGCCATGACAGCGCCAGCGCGCGGCCACGACAAGAACGCTCAGCGACGCCAGCGCCAGGGCGAGCCAGCCCAGCGCGGCGACCAGCTCGTGGAAGCCCGCGGGAGGCGTCCGGGGACTGGCGGCCATGCCATGCTCGGCCAGCTTGAGACCGCCATAAAGCAGAAGTGCCAGTAGGGTCAGCGCCCAGATCGACCCCAGCCGTGCCAGGAATCGGGCCAGGGCTCCAGGTGGCCTGGCCAACCGAGGCCTTTTATCTCTTGTCGCGGTGCGCTTCGCCCCGGTGCCGGCACGCTGCCGCGGCTTGCTGGCGGTTCTCCGTAGCACCCGCCCACCGAAGGCCCAGCGGCCGGTGCGATACAACACCCAACCAACGCTGAACAGCACCGAGAAGAGCAGCCCGCCCATGATCAGGAAATAAAGCATGGCGGCTACGTCTGGTCCGATAGAGGGGACTCGGCCTCATCGATCAATAACAGGAACTGGGGCAGTATGGTGCATTCCTCGAAGCGTTCGACGAAGGACGCATCGATGGCCACCGGCTCGACCAGGGCCTCGCGAATCTTCTCGGCCAGGCTGGCGGGGCCATGCTCAGCGACCAGTCGACGCTGCTTACCACTCAACACCTCGCGAATTCCTCCCGGCACATCGGTAGCGACGCATTGGGTTCCCAGCGCCAAAGCCTCGATCAGAACCAACCCTAGCCCTTCAAAATGGGAGCTCAGCACAAATGCGCTGGCCCTTGCTACCCAAGGATAGGGATTACTCTGCTGTCCCAGGAAATGCACGTGATCCCGAAGACCCAAGCGCTCGGCCTGGGCCTCCAGGCGCCCTCGCTCCGAGCCATCCCCGATGATGACTAATGGAGCCGTGACACCCTGCTGCCGGGCCAGGTAGTAGGCTTCAATAAGAACCCGCTGCCCTTTCTCGGGCACTAGGCGCGCCACATGCACCAGGTAAGGTCGATCGAAAGCCGGAACGGGTGTCTCATTGCCTAATCGACGAATATCATCAATAGGTACCGCGTTATATATGACCCTGAGGTCGGCGAGCATCACGCCATAATCTTCCAGATGATGACGTAACCCATCAGCAATACCCTGGGAGACGCAGATAACTCGCTTGCCCTCAAACAATTTTCTCGTCAGCCAGCGACTCTCGCGCTCGCGGTTTTCATAGACCCCCGTGACTGCCTCGACCATCTGCCAACAGCGGGAATCATAAAAGTTCCAGAGCAGCTCGAAGGCCCCCTGCCCACGGATCAGGATCAGGTCGAAGCGACCATCGGCGGCCTCCAATTGATGCAGAAAATCCTTGAATCGGCGACTGACCACAAACCCCGGCCAGACACTGCTGGAGCCGGGCACGACGAAGCGAAGTAAGGTGCGACTAAGGATGTAATAGGCCAACCCCAGGGGAGTCTTGCGCGACTCACGCTCAAGATTACGGCAATGCACCCGCACCCTCGGATCAAGTTCCAGCTCAGGCTGTCCCTTGAAAATCAACAAGTGAACCTCGTGACCCTCCCGAACCATAGCGTTCGCCAAGACCACGGTGGCCTTCTCGATACCTCCCATACCAAGCCGACGCAGCACCATCAAGATGCGCTTGGGGCTCTGATGCTTAGCGCTATTGTTCAAAGGTACTCCTTACTTGCCGACCAAAAAACGTTGCTGATTCACCGGCTTGCCAACGCCAAATATGGGTAACGATGCCTCCAAGGATGATGTTGAACAAGAAAACACCTGTCCAAAAGCCCATGAAGGACTCGAACAAGTTAATGATAAACCAAAAAACAGAAAAGCCGATGAAAAACAACATCATATCCCCAGGCATGACGCCGGCCTGCCAAGCACGATAGCTACCCCAGAGCAACCAGACACTCAGGCCGAGAAAAACCATTCCCCCCAGAAGGCCATAACTCACCAGGATCTCCAGGATGCTGTTATGGAGATGCCCGAATCGAGCACGAATCGTATCGGGCAACCAATCAGTCTGCTGAATCACCAAGCTACGGGCGTTTTCTCCCCACCCCACCAAAGGGCGCTCGGCGATCCACTCAGTGGCTGCAACCCAGGTATGAATGCGAATACCCACACTGGAATAAGGAACATCCTCGAGCTCACCCTCCATCAGAGCACTCACGGTTTGGCGCTCACTGGCGATACGATTCGCAACGGTTTCTTCAAAACCGATACCAATGACAGTGATAACGCCCAACCCCGCCACCAGTACTGAGACCATTCGCCAGGGCGAATGCCATCGTTCACCAGCCCGATACCTGCATGCCAGCCAGACAATCACCATACCAATCAAGCCGAAAGTGGCTCCCAGCCAGGCAGCTCGAGTCTGAGTAATGATCAGCCCTAAGACGCAAGCCAGGGTACCGGCCACCCACAGTACGCCCCGAAGCCAACGCCATGCTCCTGGCTCCATCAAGCGCCCCGCAAAGGCCAGCAAGCCCAACAGCCCCGCTCCAAAATACATGGCAGCATGCTGGGCATTGTAGATGGCAAAATCGACCCGATTGCCACTGAGGCCATGAAGCCAGTCCTGACGTGACTCTGGCGAGACTAGAGTGGCCAGCAGCACCCCTAGTAGGGCCAGCCCCCAGATTCGCAAGGTATAGCGCGTATTTCCAGCCAGCCACCAAGCAACTGCGACAAAAGTAAATAGCTTGGCCAGCCTATCTAGCTTCGGATTATCGGGCATCCACTCTGGATGATGCAGCATGCCGAGCCCCCAGCTAAGCAGTTGCACCAGGAGGGCACCCAGCAGTAACCATAGAGGAACGCTGCCTCGAACGGCCTTCCCCCAGCGCAGGATGGCCAATAGCCCAACCAATGCCAATAGCGTGCCAAGCAATTCGGATTGTGAGGGTAAAATCAGACGCGTGGCAGCATGCAACCCCAAGACCAGCAGGCCAAGCGACGCCAGAATGGTCGGGCAGCCCCAGGCGGGGCGCGGTAGTGTACGGCTAAAAGGTTTCATTGTGGTTGTATCGGATCATCTGGGGGGCCAAAAAAGAGGATGCCCGACATCAGGCCGGGCATCCTTTAGAAGATTACCGAAATGCTTAGGGTTTGACCATGGCGGCAATCACCGGCCGCCGAGGAGACGCTGCCAACAGGTCACATAGCTCACCGCTATGCTGGAAACCACTGACACCCCGCTTGAGGGCCTCACAGGCGCGTTCGCTTTCCAACCCGCGCTCGGCCTGACATAGCTCCTCAAGCAGTTCCTCCAATACCTGGCGGGGCAACCGCTCCTCCTCGGCCCGCAGGATCTTGGGGTGCGGGGTGCCGATCACGTTGTCGCCGATCAACAATTCCTCGTAGAGCTTCTCGCCGGGGCGCAGGCCATTGAAGACGATCTCGATATCACCCTCCGGGTGCTTATCGTCCTTCACCTCCAGGCCGGTGAGCTGGATCATCCGCCGCGCCAGGTCGTGGATCTTCACCGGCTCGCCCATATCCAGCACGAAGACATCGCCCCCCTCGGCCATGGAGCCGGCCTGGATCACCAGCAGGGCCGCCTCGGGGATGGTCATGAAATAGCGGGTAATCTCGGGGTGGGTCACCGTAACCGGCCCTCCCTCGGCGATCTGCCGGCGGAACAGCGGCACCACCGAGCCGCTGGAGCCCAGCACGTTACCGAAGCGCACCATGGAGAAGATCGTCTCGCCGTCGCGGGTCGCCAGGTCCTGCAACACCAGCTCGGCCATACGCTTGGTGGCCCCCATCACATTGGTGGGCCGCACAGCCTTGTCGGTGGAGATCAGCACGCAGCGCTCGACGCC
Source organism: Halomonas sp. NCCP-2165 (assembly GCF_023708045.1). Taxonomy (NCBI): domain Bacteria; kingdom Pseudomonadati; phylum Pseudomonadota; class Gammaproteobacteria; order Oceanospirillales; family Halomonadaceae; genus Halomonas; species Halomonas sp. NCCP-2165. Next base: position 26,095 of record NZ_BRCY01000016.1, on the reverse strand, counting down.
CAGGGCCGCGGCGCTCTCCGCCACCACCCGGGTGCCATGCACGTTATTGCGCACCCCCTCCAGCACATTGTGCTCGACGATGGGCACATGCTTGTAGGCCGCCGCATGGTAGAGGGTCTGGACGCCATAGCGGCGCATCACCGCCTCGACTCGACTGCGGTCGCAGACGCTGCCCAGCAGGGCATAGATCGGGAAGCTCTCCCGCATCTCCGCCTTCAGGGCCTCCAGCTCTTGGTCGATGGCATAGAGCCCATATTCGCTGATCTCGAACAGCACCAGGGCCATGGGCCCTCCCCGCATCACCTGACGACACAGCTCGCTGCCGATGGAGCCGCCGGCCCCGGTGACCATTACCACCTTGCCGCGGATGCTGGCATCGAGCAGCTCCTCCCGGGGCGGCACCGGATCGCGCCCCAGCAAGTCCTCCAACTCCACCTCGCGCAGTTGGTCGACGCTCGCCTCACCGGAGACGATCTCCGGCATGGAGGGCACCGTCTGCACATGGACAGCGGTATCGGCCAGCTTATCCAGGGCCTGCTTGCGCTGGGCCTTGGTGGCCGTCGGCATGGCCAACAGCACTCGAGTCACGCCGAGCTGCTCGGCCACCGGCGAGAAGGTCTCGGGGTTGTACACCCGGATGCCTTTGATGGTGCTGTCCCACAGGCTCGGCTCATCATCGAGGAAGGCGGCGATGTAGAACTCACGGCTATTGGACAGGGCCAGGGCGAGCTGCGCCCCCGCCCCGCCGGCGCCATAGATGGCCACGGCCTCCTTCTGGGTATAATGCTTGATCAGCCACTGATAGTAGCTACGCACCAGTACCCGGGCGCCGCCCACATATACCAGGGTAACCAGGGCAAAGTTCACCGGGATCGAACGCGGGAACTGCTGCCACTGATAGAAGAAAGCCGCCGCCCACATGATCAAGGCTAGCAACACCGACCCCTTGACCACCGCCCATAGCGCCTGGGGCCCCATAAAGCGTACCACCGCCCGGTAGAGCCCCAGCCGGGCGAAGATAAAAACCCCCACCGGTGGCACCACCAGGAACAGCCACCAGAAGGGCTCGATATAGCGCTCCGGCCACCACTCGGCGAAGCGCAACGCGTAGGCCGACCACAGAGCCAACGGCAAGGCGACCAGATCCGCGCCCACCATGATCAGCCGCTTCTTCCCCCGGCTGAGCTGAGCAACAGAGCGGTGCATGCGTCCCGGTTGATTCATCACAAGTTCCTATTTGTTCGCGTCAGACCCATACGTTATCCGTGTGAATCTGCTCCAAGATTAACTGCTGTATAAAAGCCAGCACTGCCAACAGAAGATGACCCCATAACACATTCAACTATCAGGACTCACAGAAAAAGGCAGCCCAGCTAAACAAAACCAGGCTTCGAGAAGAGAGATCGAGCAGCCTGCCTTATAATATAGTCAGAAAATAAAATAAATAATGAAAAAATAAAGCTAAAAGCCATCAACCCTTCTAACAAGCAACCAATCGAGTAGACCAAAAAAACACCAAGCGACAATCTAGATTTATTAAGAAAGAGAAACAGGAGCGAAAAAAACCAAAACAAAACAAGCATGGAAAACCTAAGAAAGTCCTCACCAAAAGCAGAAAAGAGGACTCCCCTCTCAAGAACACTCATCATCAAACCTAAAAAACTAAAACCTTCAAGCTCTTCAATACTTTTCAGGCTCACAGCCGAAGCAGAGCCGAACCTAACAGGATCAATAAAAAAGAAAAACTTGTGGAAAATCGACCCAGAAAACACTAGAAAAAGAATAGAGAAAGAAAATAAAAAAACAAACTTTTTAAGCTTTGAGAGCAAAGACCACTTCATGGAAAATAAAAAAATCAACACCAAGCCAAGAAAGCAACCAGTACTGAGAAATGAATAAAAGAAAGACAAGAATATGAATTTAAAAGACTGCTGCCGCCAGAAAAAATGTGCCACAACGACATAAATTGCAACCATTGTCAAAACAGAGCGGTAACTAAAAAAAGCGGGGAGGAAAAATACAGACATAGAAATAAACCTCACTCGCCAGGGGACTTTCAAGAAGGCCAAAACTGGAAGAACATAAACAACAAGCAAGATACCTTGAACAAATGAAAATTCAGAAAAACTATAAAAAGGAAACACCAGAAAATATCGTATCTTATGAATAATCTCTAAGCTCCCCAAATCAGCACCAACCGCCACCGAGTTGATTTGGCTAAAAAAACCATCAACATCTTCGGAGAACATCCCTCCGCCGAAAAAAGAGTTACCCATAAGAAAGGCCGCCAAAGCCAAAAGAAATGCAAAAAAGCAGACAACCCCTTTTTTCTCATAGGAAAAGCTCACAAAACAACCCTCTCAACCACAGAAATTACATTTTTCAACGCACGACCTTTATACAAAAAATCAAGCTCCCTATCCTTTTCAAACTCTTTAAAAATTGCACCCCTTAACTGCTCCGGGTGTACAACACCAGTAGACATCCCTATTTTTTCATATGACTCAAGAGTTGAGAAAACAGTCTTCTCTATCGAAACTAGGCCAAGACCCATAGCCTTACCTTCAACACCAACAGTACTAATAGCTGTGACAACCACATCTGTTCTTGAAAGGCGATCAATTAGGCTTTCCTTCGGATCAGACAGCTTGCAGAAAGGGTAAGCCGAATAGTCATACTCCTGACTAGGATGCGGTCTAAAATAGACATCAACAACCCCTTCGGACGCCAACCTATTAAGTTCATCACGAATAGCACATTCAATACCTTGAACAGCATTTCTTAAGTCAAGATAAGGATGTTTTTCTGGCAACTCACAGTCTGCAAGAAGTACTCTTGGCACACCTAAATCATTAGGGATCCACCTTGCCAACTTTAATGGGTCAAAAACGGGCGACCCTGTCACCTTGACAACATCAACATCAACACAAGTTTTTGAGAGCAACTCACCCTTAACAAAATCATTTAATACACAGATTCGATCTGCAAGCCCAAAATCAGCAACATCAGAAACTCCACCTCGAATCCAGAGGTTATCGTTAACACATACACTGGGCAAACATAGTTCTTTTGCCACAATCAATGCAGCCCGCTCTGCCCTAGGAGCATTAGTTGTAATAACAGCATCAACGTGAAGTTCATCAATAATCTTTCGAAGAGAGGCAACAGGCAAAAACGCCGCTCGGCCTTTCTTGCGATACAGCTCATATGCTTCGCCCTCATCCTTCAACTGATTCACCAGATCAAAAAAGGACGAACCTAGATATGCTACCGTTTCCTCTCGTGGCACCACACCGTTCTCTGGAACATCCACAGCCAACTGCTGCCCGTAGGCTTGAATATCTGAAGAGCGGGTAAACGCAAAGTCCCGAAACCCCAGGCTCGGTATCCCCTGCTCCCGCATATATGAGCCCGCCGATGTCAATGCAAGCACGGTAACGCGGTACCGCAGCGAGAGTTCAGCATAGAGCGGCGCCAACACTTTCATATGGCCGCCGCCATAACACACCATCAGAATATGCTTCATCGGTCCATAAACTCTCTACACCAGTACTCAAACGCCATCAATGCCCGAATCTCACGGGTGTTATTCTCACGCTCCTCGCAGTGCTCAACCAATAGCTGTTCAACATAATCATAGTCAAACAAACCGCGGGACCGGGTGCGCTTACTTAGTAGCAAGTCCTCACACAATGGCCGAATTTCCTTTTTGAACCAGTCACCAACCGGAACGGTGAACATCTGCTTCTTGCGGTAGGCCAGCCCATCACCAATTAGGCCAGACACAGCTTTCTTATAAAAATATTTGGTTTCACCCTGGCTCAGCTTCAGCTCACCGGGCATTGAAAATGCATGTTCGATAAGGCGATAATCCAGAAAAGGAGCCCGATTCTCAATCGATACCGCCATCCCCATCCGGTCCGGCTTGACCAGATTATTTCCTGACAGCAATAGCTCGGTATCTACAAACAGGGTCTGGTTGATTCTCCCCATATGCCGGGAGCGTTCCAGTTCCTTCCCTACAACCGCCAACACCGAAAACTCAGGGTCCAACTGCGCTCGCACATTATCAGAAAGAAGCCGCTCAAGGCCCCGGTTATCGAACAGGCTGATATTATCTATATAGCGCCGGCCGAATTCGTCGTCACTGTAGAATTCCACCTCGTCACTGCTAAAAAAATTTTTGTATTTATCATATCCTGCGTACAGTTCATCCGCCCCATCCCCCGTAAGAACCATCTTCACATCTTGGGAGGCCAGTTCAGCGACCTTATAGGTTGGAAGGAACGACACATCACCGTGGGGTTGATCACAGTGGTAGATGGCCATCGGCCAGAGAGACAGTAGATTGGGCTGCACAATTTCCAGTTTATGAAGGGTGTTAAACCGTGTAGCAGCCTCTTGTGCATAAGGCGATTCATCGTACTTCGGGTCATCAAAACCGATGCTATATGTTCGCACGGGCTGGTTCATATGCTTGCTCATGAGCCCAACCACAGTGGACGAGTCCACGCCACCAGACAGGAAGGCACCAAAGGGCACATCTGCCCGAAGCCGGATGCGCACGGAGTCATCCAGCAATTCGTTGAACTCCTCAATCCACTGGGTCTCTGATTTCTGCTCTAGCTGAATGCGAGACAGATCCCACCAGCATTTCTCCCGGATTCCGGAGTGATCACACCGCAGATAATGTCCCGGCTTAACATGCCTCACTCTGTCAAATAGAGTGAATGGCTGGGGCACGTAGTTCAGGCCGAAAAACAGGTTCATGGCGGTATGATCCAGGCCTGGCTTGGCCGGCAACAGACTAAGGATCGCCTTGATTTCAGAACCAAATACCAGAGCGGAGTCATCACAATGATAGTACAGCGGCTTTTCACCGACGCGATCACGAAACAGGAACAATGCCTCTTCCCGGGCATCGTATATAGCAATGGCGAACATGCCGTTAAGCTGACTCAGGCCGCCGATGCCCTCTTTTTCGTACAGCCTGAGGATCACCTCAGTATCGCAGTGTGTACGGCATTCCCAGGGTGAGCCCTTTAAATCACCGGAAATTTCCACGTGATTAAAAATCTCACCATTCTGGACCACTACCACTTTGCCATCGTCTGAAATAAACGGCTGGCTGCCATGTTCCAGATCGAGAATGGACAACCGTTGATTTCCCAGAGCTACCCCATGCTCTGGCTTATGCCAGATTCCCCGGGAGTCCGGGCCTCTGTGGCGTATGGAGTCACCCATAGCGATCAGCTGGGAATCTTGGTAACGGACACTGTCAAATCCGTAGTACCCAAAAATGCCACACATTCTAGTTACCACCTTTGGTAAGAACTTGCTTCACAGTCAGCACAATAATCTTGATATCAAAACTCAGAGAGTAGGAGCGAACATACTCGGCATCCAGCTCATAGCGCTGCTTCCAGGTCGCATCCGAGCGCAATTTTGCCTGGGCTAACCCGGTAATCCCTGGCAACACACTGTTCCGAATATCCCATTGCTCCTGAGTATACTCTGACCTCTGCCCCAGTACGTTAGGCCGTGGCCCCACGAGGCTCATGTCACCCTTCAGGACGTTGATTAATTGCGGCAACTCATCAATGCTGGTTTTGCGCAAAAACTGACCGATTTTCGTTATACGCGGATCATTCGTCTGAGTACTGTGGCTGCCCAGCTGTTCGGAATTCACCACCATACTTCGGAACTTGTAGATATTGAACGGCTTTCCATGAAGGCCAACCCTCACCTGCCGAAAAAGAGCCGGACCACCATCACGGCGAATCAGTAACGGAATTACGATGAACACTGGCGAAAATACAAGAAGAGCCATCACAGACATCACAATGTCGAACGATCGTTTCACAGCTTACCCACCACTTTTTTCACCCCAGCCTGGAATTCCAGGTGTTTGGCATTGAGGGAATCGGCATCCATTTTTAGCAATGCCTTACGCTCTTCCATCAGGCGCTCAAGCTCAGTCCGGAATGAGAAACCATCATTAAGCGCTTCTACGCTGTCGGCACCGGCATGAAATGCACGTGAGAGGATCACACCAGACGAACCAAGCCGAACGTGCTCCGCCATCACCAACTCGCCCGGCACATCACCTTGGCCAATACGGGCGATACCACCAAAACCACAGGGCTTCTCAACATTCCTGAGGCTTTGCTCTATCAGGCCGGAAGCGACCGGCTCAAACATGAACTGAAGCCCTAGATCCAGATGCAGATCATTCAACCCGATGTGAAGTTCATCCACACAGTACAGCGCTGCTATCGAACCGATCTGGTCCAGAGCACTTCCAGTTTCAACCAGTGGCATAAAGCGAACTCTCCCATCAATACAGCGCCCAAACTCCAGCACCTCCTCGGCCGAATGAAACATAGGCTGCATAATGATATCGGCGCCCGCTTTGATCGCCTCGTCAACCTCCTTTTCGGTGCCCTCATGCAGGGGGTTCAACCGCACCAGCAATTCGGCGCTTGTAAGCGCTGCTTTCACACGGGCCACATCGTTAATACTATGACGGCTAATTACTGTATTGAGATGCCCTTGCCGATCCACCTTGCCATGAATCTCAAGGTCAACGAAGATCCGGGTAACCCCGGCCTGTTCAGCAGCCCGAGCAACCTCCGGAGATCTTGTGATGTATAAGTAATTAAACATTCTTAACTTATCCTAAAAATCCGTGTTCGCAAGCCATGGTGACAGAACGCAGATGCCACCAAAGCCAGCCCTCCCGAAAATACCGTGATCATCACGGAGAACCACACCCCGGGAATAGCCGACAATAATAACCAGTGCCCGGTTGCCACCAGCAGGTTCACAACTAGCACGCCAACGATAAATCGTACTGAGTGAGTATCTCTCCACAAACCTGCGCCCGGGAAACTACGCCCGAGAACCACGGCATAGAGAACTGCCAGAGCACCATAGGTTACTGTGAGGGCGATCATGATCGCCTGCAATGAGTTACCTTCACCGGCTTTAAGCACCAGAAACAACACGATACCGCCCAGCACGTTCATTACCAACGGAATCTGTGTTTTACGGGCAGCGTTAAAAACCGCCGTCATAAACGTAACCACCCCCTGAAATAGAACGCAAAACAGCCCGACACCCACTATTTGTGTCACCTCCTGCATGGCCTCAGGCGGCAAGCCACGGCCATAGACAGCCTGCGCGTACCCTTGTCTACCAATAAATAGTGTTACAACCGCAACCGTACCCAACACAAAGACTGTCTGCAAACCATAGGAAATCAGCCTCGCGAAGGTTTCACGATTCTCGCTATAGGCTTCAGAGAGCCGGGGCAGTAACACCACTCCCAGAAAAGAGACACACAGCAACAATGGCAGCTCGATCAGCCTCATGGCATAGCTGAACATGGCAACACCGCCCTCACCCACCATTGAGGCATAGGCACGTGCGACAACAGGATAGATAAACAGGATCCCACCAGATAACATAGCCTGCCAGTACCGCCGAACGAGGTCGCCGGAAATCAACCAAGGGTGAAGAGACTCAATGGGGTGAAAACCTGGCCGAACGGCGAGCAGCTGGCTAGCGTACCGGAGCGCACCCGCCGCGAGAACGCTCAATACGATAAATGTCACGTTGAATGATTCTTGTCGGATTGCGATCGACAAACCGGCAATCAGAACCACATTAAAGAAAAAGGTTCCAAAGCTGGGTACTGCAAATTTCTCCTGTGCCTGAAGCAGTGCCGTCGTCACTCCGGTAAGCACAAAAATTGGTAACAATAGAACCACAGCTGACACCCCTTTCTTCGCCACCTCTTCAATTTGCCCGGTATATCCGGGTGCCAGAAGTTCAACGAGAAAAGAAGATTTCCAAGTCAACAAGCCCGCGACGATCAGAAAAAACAAGAAAATGACAGTTGAACTTTGATAGGCTAAGGTTCGCGAGCTCGCCTTCTCAGAAGTAAAGCTTGGAACGAGTGCAGCTGTAAGAGCCCCTCCCACCAAAATATTTATCAAAACGTCCGGTAAGGTAAGTATCGTAACCGTTACATCAGCTCGCCAACTAGCGCCGTAGCCATCGGCGATAACAATTTCACGAAAAAAGCCAAGCAACCGCCCGAGCAACAGACCAAGATTGATGATAATGGAAGAATATAGGATATTTTTAAGCACAGCCGGCTTCAGCTCCCGACCTCTTGCTACTATATTTGACCATTGTTTCAGCGATAGCAAAATCAACCGCTTCATCAATATCAAGTGAGCGCTCTCTGGGCATCACGCTAGCTAGCACTACTGGAGTAAATAGCGTATTCGCGTATTTTACGGTACTAACCGGCACTACATAAACCGCCCCATTCAAGCGATACTCCTTTAAATAATCTTGCGAACGTTTGTTAGATAGCGCAATCCCTTCCAGCTCGCTTGATTCGCTCAACGTACCAACCCAAGCTGTGGGGTGATCCACCTCGCAGACAGTAACAACCGTATGCTTACTTCCCGAATTGTAGTAGCATGCCACCGCACCTTCAATATCATTTGCTATCCTCAGCGGCGATGTCGGTTGAAGAAGCACAACCGTTGTAGCATACATACCTTTGGATTCTTCAGAATTTATTACATCCAGAACCACATCCGCTGTGGTGGCTTCATCGGTGGCGAGTGCATCAGGGCGGCGGTGAAACGTAACACCTTGCGATTCATACTGGCTAGCGATGGAAAGTATTTCTTTATCATCACTAGTCACGATAATTCGGCCTTTAACCTTTGCATTTATTGCCGCCTCAATGGCCCAGCATATCAGGGGCTTCCCTGCCAACGGCAAGATATTCTTCCGTGGCAAACGTTTGCTCCCACCACGAGCAGGAATGATGATTAATGTTTCTGACAGATTTTTTTTAGTCATGCAGCAACCCCGCCACGTCCATCTGCGCTTTTCGAAAATCATCCATACGCCCGATATCCAGCCAGTACTCGTGAATGGGGAACATATTCACATGGCGCTGCTGGGCAATTTCCTGTTTCAGTAGCGTCGGCATATCTATATGCTGGCTTTTTGGAACACGCTGCACAAGCTCAGAAGCCAGGAGGTAAACACCAGCATTAACAAAGAAACGCTGCACTGGCTTTTCTACCATCGAAGTAATGTGGCGTCCCTGACTCTGAATAACGCCGTAGGGCACCTGGTACTCGTACTCACGCACACACATGGTTGCACTAGCTGGATGTTCCTGATGAAACTGCAAGAGGTTCTGAAAGTTAAGCGAGGTCAGCAAGTCTCCGTTCATCATAAACAAAGGTAGATCTATTTCATCTTTGGGTAACAGACCCAGTGCTCCACCCGTACCTAGAGGCTCCTCTTCATGGATGTACTGAATAGAAACACCCCAGTCGCCACCATCCCTAAAGTGCTCGCGAATCACCTCAGGCATATAGTGTGTTGAGATATAAAAACGGTGAAACCCCGCCCGCACAAAATTTTCAATAATCAATTGAAGGATCGGTTTATCACCAACCTTGAGCATCGGCTTGGGGCAGTCATTGGTCAGTGGTCGTAACCGTGTACCAAAGCCACCGGCCATCAGGAAGACAGGGTTATCCAGTGTTTTCTGGTTCAATAGGTCATGCAAATTCTCGAGCCCAACGATTCGCTTGTCTTCATCGACAACCGGTAACTGCAGTATCTGCTGCTGCTCCATCAGTTGAAGCAGCCTGTCACGACTCCAATCGGGGCTGGCCACACGAGGGTTGGGGTTCATTACCTCATCGACCGCAGAAGTCATCGATAGATGACGTATCAGAGCGCGCCTGATATCTCCATCGGTCAGAGTGCCCAGCAACCTGCGTTGTTCATCGGCCACTAGCACTATACGTAGAGCCGCGCGATCCAGAACTTCGATGGCAGTATCCAAAGAGGTTCCTGGCGCTACCAGTGCCGCTTCCCACTGCTTCATAGGGTTGCTCCTGCTCATATACTATCCTGTCATTTCAACGGCTTCGGGTGCCGCGGCGGCTGCCCGGTCTGTTGATGGCAAGCAGGAATATCCCGTATGACGACGGTACCTGCCCCCACCACGGCATCAGCCCCCACCGTGACACCCTGAATCAAGGTTGCACCAGGGCCAATATGCGCCCTCTCTTCCACTGTCACGCAGCCAGAGATCACCACACCAGGGGCTAGATGAGCATGCGAGCCGATGCGACCATCATGATCAAGGCGTACTGCCGTGTTTAGAATAGTGTCGTCACCAATATGACTATCGGCCTGCACGATGCTGCCTGCCATGACCTGTGCACCATGCCCCAAGCTAACGCCTGTACCCAGCACAGCGGTGGGGTGTACCAGCGTGGCAAAGCGATATCCTTTTTTCACAAAGTGTTCATGCAATCTCCTGCGCAGCCAGTTGCCAGGCATACTGCCTACGCCGTTGGCCAGCTCAAGAGTGTCAGGTGGATAGTTCAAAATTTCGTCGTCACCACCCAGCACAGGTAAACCACGCCAGCCCGTCATATCATTTGACGCCAGCTGAGGATCACAGACCCCTAATACCTGACGATTTAATGCTAGTAGAATATCCAGCACTACCTTAGCGTGCCCACCAGCCCCCAACAGAATCACCGGAAGTGTCACAGGGCGTCACCTGGCTGATACTGGCGTGTAGCTGTATCGCCCAACCGATCCCAGTAAGCGATGGCGGTGCCACCTTTTCCAGAGCGGGCCGTCGCCATATTTGCCTCAGTGAAGCTTTCACCCTCAGCAATTGAAGCCACCGCCACGAGATCTTGGCGGGCGGCCTTACGGGTATTCCACTCGCTAGGCTGTGGCACTTTCTGTCCATCCCCAAGTGCCAGGCTGATTGCGCGAATCTCTGCCACCATCCGGCATAACTCATCTGGCTCCAGGGAAGCTCGGTGGTCAGGGCCAGGTAAGTTTCTATCGAGGGTAAAGTGCTTCTCAATTATGGTGGCGCCTCGAGCGACGGCCGCTACGGGAATCAGGGTCCCTTGAGTATGGTCAGAATAACCCACCGGCAATTGGAAGGCATGTGCCAACGTATCCATTGCCTTCAGGTTGACCTCCTCCATGGGAGTCGGGTACTGCGAGGTGCAGTGCAGGAGGCTTACCTGGCCGTGCAATGCGGTACGTTGCTCGGCCTGGCTCCAGCTTTGCCATGCGGCATCAAGCGAACCAGGCGGCTCGTCATGTGCCAATGCATGGCAGACTACTGCCAAAGCCTGCTCCACCTCCGCCAGGGTAGCCATGCCGGTTGAGATTACCAACGGTTTGCCGGTGCGAGCGAAGTGCCAGAGCAGAGAACTATTAGTGATTTCCCCGGATGGCACCTTGTAGATTGGCAGGTTCAATGTTTCCAGAAACGCTAAGCTTTGCCGATCAAACGCGGTAGACAGAAATTCGATGCCGCGTCGATGTGCGTGGGCCTGAAGTGGTTCATGCCATGCCAACGGTAACTCCAACGCTTCCAGCATTGCCAGCTGACTCTCGCTGGCATCGGTGGTCTGCTGCTGATAGGCCGCTTTTGGCGCACCGACCGCGGCAAGGCGCTTGGCATTGAAGGTCTGAAACTTGACCGCATCGGCACCAGCATCGGCGGCGGCATCCACGAGCTCAAAGGCGCGCTGGCGATCTCCATTGTGGTTGACGCCAGCCTCGGCGATGATCAGAACAGACATAATCAGCGGATTTCCTTAAGTATCATGAAGGCCTCTGCCGCGGGACAATTAGCTTGGGCTCCGCGCAAAATAGCCAATGCTCGTAAACATTCGTTACTCCGGGGGAAAGGAAAAGCACCCATTTCGCCCTCATAGAGGGCCATGATATTCAGCTTCCGCTCAAGATAGCCTTCGATATTTATATAGAGATTGGGTCGGAAGCCCGGGTCATCAGGACGAATACCAAAGTCTGTCTCCGATAGCGTTTCATAAGCATAGATCGATCGTACAAACGGCGACCGGAATGTTTTGCTGGCCGAAACAACAGCATCAAACACCGATGCATGGTCGCTATGTACATCGTTACGATATGGAATAAACAAGGTATCCGGCTTGAGCTGATGGATTACCTCAGCCACCGAACCAACAAGTTTTCCTTTTCCTAGTGTGTCCAGACTTGCGGCTGGCAGCTCACACTTATAAACACCATCAAAACCGTATTCTTCGGCGACTTGGTCAATTTCTCTTTCGCGCTTTTTCCTCTGAGACTCTGAAAACCCCTGGACATTCTCAATGGACGTAACGATTAACCAATGGACGTTAGCGCCTTTGGCTTTCAGTTTCAGGAGAGTACCTCCACACCCTAAGGTTTCATCATCCGGGTGTGGAGCAACGACCAGTATTGTTGGCGATCCTTTTGTCATAAATACTCACCCTTCACGAGACTTAAACTAGGATTTATCTCTTCCAACCAAATTGCACTATTCCCACCACATTTGACGAGAACCCGTCCGAGCTGGACCTCCAACACTTTTCCAGGCTCGAAATTTAGTGGAAATGTTTCATCCGGCATACTAGTCTTCCATACCTTTATCACCCCCTCTTTAGCTGATTGGTATTCAGCACCTGGGTATGGGTGGTGCAATGCTCTAACCAAGCTATGAATAGCAAGGGCATCCATTCGCCAGTCAATGATACCATCAGCCGGGCTGCGTTTTCTCCAGTAGGTTGCCTGAGTGTGGTCTTGAGGTTGAAATTTTGCGCCACCCCGAGCCAGTGCGGGGGTGAATTCTTCTATCTGCGCCAAGGCCGTTTGGGTGATTTTCTGGTAAAGTGTACTAGCATTATCTACTGGAGAGATGGGTATGGGTTTCTGGGAAATAATCGGCCCCGAATCGGCCCCTTCATCCATCTGAAAAAATGTGGAAGCCGTTTCATTCAATCCCAGTGCTAGAGCCCAAATAATCGGATGTCGCCCTCGATTCTTAGGCAAAGCCGCTGGGTGAAAGCCGATCACCCCTCTAGGCGCAGCCGACAACAACTCCGTTCCTAACAGTGAGCTCCATCCAAAACAGAACACAATGTCAGCACTGACAGCCCTGATAAACACTGTCGCCGCTTGCTGATTTTCATAAAAATGAACAATACCTGGATCTGCTTTCGCCTCCGCCACACAACCTGACAGATCATAAAAGTCGGAATTAAAAGATGAGGCCTGCTTCGTGATAACGCCGGCGACGGTGCAGATACCCGCCAACTCTAACTCAAATAGCTTCTGAAGGGCCAGGCCACTAAATTCAACGCAGCCAATAAAACATATTCTCATGGTAATTCCAAGTCATGGAAAGCTTTGAAGATGATTTTCTGTCCGGAAACACTCTTCAGAGACTTAATGATCTTTTCAGCTACGTTTCCATCTCCGTATGGATTAGCAGCTTGAGTGCACTTCTGACGGTGGGCGGGTGATAGCGCTGTTTTCAATGCCCGACGAATAGCTTCCAAACCATCCTCAGACTGAACAACGCTTTCGGGTTTTAGCCGACCTCTCTGCCGGATACCGATATCCACTGTCGGCACCCCCATAGCCGGTGCCTCGAGAAGTCCGCTGGATGAATTTCCAACAACAGCTCCACAAACCTTCATAAGACTCAGATAGCGGATCTGGCCAAGAGATGTAGTGAGCAGGACACTTTCCGGATGCTTTTTTGCGAAACTTTGCATCACTGGAATAAGTTCACGTCCATGGGTATCTGCATTCGGAAAGGTCAATACAACTTTAACATCTGGCAGCAACTCCTCCAGCGCTGTCAAAAGATCCCGCAACGATTCAATTCCCCCACCCTCTTTCAGGGTGACCGGATGATATGTTACGAGAAGTGGAAGCTCACCCAGTTTGAAGTTCAGCGAATGCTCTAGCTGTGTTTGATCAAGCAGCTTAAGACGACGGATGTTCTCAATCGCCGGCGCCCCGACATTGAAAACCCGATCTGGCTGTTCACCAAGCTGAATGACCCGATTGCGATACCTTTCTGTACTTGTGAAATGCAGCTGGGCCATCTTGGTGATGGCATGACGGATAGCCTCATCAATCAAGCCTTCAGTGAGTTCGCCTCCGTGAATATGAGCCAGCGGAACTTGCATGACCATGGCTGTCTGTGCAATAGCCAAAGCTTCAAACCGGTCTCCCAAGACGACCAGCCAGTCAGGGCGCAAGCGATCCAGGGCATCCGCAAAGCCAATGGCTCCCACCCCCATGGATTTGGCAATACCCACACCTGTTCCCGAAGAAAGCAGCATCTCTACCCGGGCATCAATCGTAAAACCATCCTGCTCAATCGCAGCAACGGTCTCACCAAATTCTGGCGAGAGGTGCATACCGCTGACAATGAGCTGGAGCTCCAATGACTTGTCTTTTTCAATTTCCTTCATTAACCAATACAGCAGGCCGTACTCAGCCCGCGTGCCAGTAAACACCGCAATACGTTGCACTAGGCCGCCCCCCCACTACCTTCAATACGAATTCCGCTGGGAAGGTTTACTACTCGCTCCTCCAGCCACAAGGCATTGGCTAGGTTACCTGCCGGCGCACTGGTATACATGGGTAGGCGGTTCATTAGCTGCCAGATGGGGCGAGTCATCACCCCTTGGTCATTAGTGACCTTGAGCAGCTTATCCCGCTGTGCGCGGTCGCTACAGATTACCGCATTGAGCCAGTAGTTACTGCGGCAGCCGTCTGGCTCGGTCACGAAGGTCAGCCCACTGCCTGCCAAGCAGCGCGCGTAGTTATCAGCCAACTGTCGCTTTTCCGCGATGAATGCCTCCAACTGCTCGAGCTGGGCGCACCCCAGAGCCGCATTGAGATTGGGCAACCGGTAGTTGTACCCAAGCTCATCATGCACATATTCATAGGTGTGCGGCTGCTTGGCTGTAGTGGTCAGGTGCTTGGCTCGCTTGGCTAGCGCCTCACTGGCTAGAATCATGCCTCCGCCTCCGGTGGTGATCACCTTGTTGCCGTTAAAGCTAAGCGTGCCTAGTACGCCGAAGGTGCCAGTATGCCGACCGTGGTACGTACTGCCCAGCGACTCGGCTGCGTCTTCCACCAGTGCAATACCCCACTCTTCGCATATACGCACCAGGCCTCCAAGGTCCGCCGGGTGACCGAAGGTATGCATTGGCAGGCAGGCACGTATCGCCGCATGATCATTGCGACTGCGGCACTGCCCCTGATCGTCGCGATAGGCATGCTCATCCAGCCAAGCTGCCAATGCTGTGGGCGACAACCCTAGAGTATGGTGATCCACGTCGACGAAGATCGGTATGGCGCCACAGTAGGCAATGGCATTGCAGGTGGCCACGAAGGTCAACGGCTGGGTGATAACATAGTCACCCGGCACAACCCCGACCAGCCGCAGCGCCAGATGCAGAGCAGCCGTACCGTTGACCGTGGCTACCGCTCCAGGGCTTCCTGTGTAGGTTGCCATATCCTGCTCAAATCGGTCGACAAAAGCCCCTACGCTCGACACGAAGGTCGAATCAATGGTATCAACTACATAACCCTTTTCGTTGCCCCGGAACACAGGAGCATGTAAAGGGATAAAATCGTTTGTCCGGTAGTGATTCCGTATAAATTCTATAAGCTGATGGCCCACGGGCGCCTCACATTTTACTGTCGAGATATTTACCAGTTTCTTTATGCCCGAAATCCGGAATCATTCGGAAGAACAGTTCGACAAGCCCCCCCTTGGTCCAAGCTAGGTCCTGCTTCATTCCTAGAACACGAGATTCAAACTCTGTCAGCAGAGCTTCGTCAAAGACTGGATCATTCTTGATGATGCCAAGATTGACGAAGCGATCCATGTCTAGGACTTCTTTATCGGTAAAGAACTCCTCAAAGTCCTTTTCGCCAGTAGTATCGCTGCTAGTGAAGAGGCATGGCCACTCCCCCTGTTCCGGAAGCGTTTTCACTAATGCCCTGGCTTCATCTTCATCGTTGCACAACACAGGCTCATAGCCTTTTTCTTTGAGAAACTTTACCGCTATATCGGCAAATGAAATCAGATGCAACTCCTCGCTCAGCTTCGGGAAAAAGATATCGCGATTGTCACCAAAGATACAGGACATCAGGCATAGTTCACCGGACTCCTTGGGGGTCACAAAATAACGGCGTACATCGTTGGGGGCGACAATTGGCTGACGCTTTTCCAGACGCTGGTTGAAACCATGCAGCAGTGAGCCATCCGAGAACGCCACATTGGCAAAACGGGCAGTGGAAATATCTATCTTCAGGCTTTGGCGCATCAGGAACATCTCCATGATGCGCTTCGAAGCACCCATCATATTAACGGGGTTTGCAGCCTTATCTGTAGATACACAAAAATACTTCTTGGCGCCAGCCTTAACGGCCTGTCGTAGCGTCTTGTCCGTATTGAATACGTTGACATCAATCATGCGCATTAGCGTATAAGGGTCTTTCTCACTGCGCACATGCTTCAGCGCGGACAGATTCAGGATATAGTCGTATCCACCATCCGCTTTAAAGAAGGCATCGTATTCAACTGAACCAATATCAAGCGCGAAAGTGCGAAAATCACCGGGGATGTATCCGAAGCTGCTGCGGATATCGCGCACCAGCTCTACCAGATTATTTTCGCTGATATCGACAACGTGAAGCTTGCCAGGGTTACGCTTGAAGATTTCTTTAGTGACTGCTTGGCCTATGGAACCAGCACCGCCAAGCACTAGGAAGCGAGATTGGCCGACAACCTCAGAAAGCTTTTCCTCACTATTGCAAATATCGGAAGAAAACAGCTCTTTCTCTCGACCAATCAGCTTAAGAATTGAGCTCATAATTAAATCCATAGATTTAGCTTCTTGGAAATGTAAGCAAAGGCATTAGATAGGCAATCTGCACTAAGCTTAGTACGAAAAGTTGTTAACACGTAGGCAGCACAACCTTTCCCAGTAGCAGTGGACACCCCATCAAGCTGGGAAAATGCATGAAAGCCATCACACCGCAAGAATGCCCGTCAGCTAAGTTTCATCCAGCGCGGCTTTCTTCTGTTCCGCCGGATGCCACCCTTAAAATGTGCCTCCCCTTTCTGGCAATTCAAGGCGATATGGCGAACCCTAGCAAGGTATCGGCGACCTGGACCATAGTGGATTTTGCAAGCGCCTTCACGGAGAGCCACACCCAGGGACAATGGAACTTACCCTCCACAGATCAATGCTGGCAGGCCGTTCAATGCTGGCAGGCCGTTCAATGCTGGCAGGCCGTCGGCAAGCTTTTTGGCAATTAATTCGGCTGAGCTGCTGCAGTCGCAGATCATTGGCGCCTCTGACGCTTCATCCCCTTCCTGGCGGAAGCTCATCACGACACCTACCGTTTTCAAGCCCGGCCACTTATAGCTAGGTTCCTGATACTCATGAGTAAAGTCCCTGGCAGGGGAGCCTCCTAGCGCCCCCGATTCTTCTCATCAGTGACATAGGCATCCCCTTCAAAGTTGACCACCTCGGCCATGAGGAACGCTGCCTCGAAGACATCGGCCAAGGCTGGCTGATTGTCCTTCACCAAAAGGAGGTAATCCGGTGGTAAGTGCCTGATCTAAAGTTTTCATGTAGTATCCATGTCAGGATCAGGGAAAACGCATGAAAACTGTCACACCGCGAGAATGTCCGCCAGATAGGTCTCATCCAGCGCAGTTTTCTTCTGATTCCGCCGGATTCCGCCCTTGAAATGCAGGGAAAACGCATGAAAAAACTTACACCGCGAGAATGTCCGCCAGGTAGGTCTCATCCAGCGCGGCTTTCTTCTGCTTCCGCCGGATTCCGCCTTTGAAACGCTTCTCCCCCTTGAGGTAATTCAGCGCGATATGACGGATCCTGGCGAGGTTTTCCGCCGCCTGACCGCGGTGGATTTTGCAGGCATCTTCACGCAGCGCTACGTCCAGCGACCAATGAAGTTTATTTTCGACAAACCAGTGCTGGCGAGCCGCTTCGGCGAGCTTCTTGGCGCTCAGATCGGCAGAGCTGATGTAGTAACGGATCATCGGGGCTTCTGGCACCTCATCGCCTTCCTGGCGAAAGCTCATCACCACACCCACCGTTTTCATCCCAGACCACTCGTAGCTAACTTCCTGAAACTCATCGGTTATTTCGCTGACAATGTGGTAGCGCGTCTCTTGCCGACCCCGATTCCTCTCATCCGTGATATAGGCGTCACCCGTGAAGCTGGCCAGCTTGGCCATGGGAAACGCAGCCTCGAAGGCGTCAGCCAAGGCAGGCTGATTGTCCTTCACGGACAGTAGGTAATCGGCGCCCTTCTGCAGCACCTTTGTGGCGATCTTCTTCTGGCAACCCATGGCATCGATCGTCACCAGGCAGCCTTGCAGATTGAGAAGCTTTAGCAACTCGGGAATCGCCGTAATCTCGTTGGATTTCTCCACCGTCTTGACCTGCCCCAGCACCACACCATTCGCCGCGCTGAAGGCACTGACCATGTGGATTGCACCTTTGTCTTTTCCTCGGCAGTAGGATCCACGCAGTGTCTTACCATCGATGGCCACCACCGCGCCCTCCGTCACATCGTGGCAAGCCTTCATCCACTCGGCAAACGCGCTTTGCAGTTGCTCGGCATTCACCAGGGCCATCACCCTGGCCAAGGTGTCATGGCTGGGCACACCAGCCTCAAAATCACCGTACTGGCGGAGAAAGTCGAGCTTCGCGTGGCCAAAGTCTTCGATTTCGTCCCAACCCTCTGCACCACAGATCACCGCACAGTCCGTCAGGAACAGGATGTCCGACAGCTGATGCTGCACTTTCCATGCCTGGCGGAAATCGGGAACGATCGATAAATGGTGCATAAGGGACGGTGTCAGCATCGGGTCATCCATGAGGAAAAGCCGTTAGATGACCACATTAGGTTCTACTGGTAAAGCGCTACGACCCCCGTCGTAGAGCGGTTTTTCATGCGTTTTCCCTACCTGGTGGGTTTACACATCTAGCCATCATGGCCTCTACCGCGCCTTCCTTCACGTCATGGCAGGCCTTCATCCATTCGGCAAACGCGCTTTGCAGTTGCTCGGCGTTCACCAGGGCCACGCCCTGCCCAAGGTGCCATGGCTGGGCACGCCAGCCTCAAAATCACCGTATTGGCGCAGAAATCGAGTTTCGCGTGGCCAAAGTCTTCGATTTCGTCCCAACCCTCTGCACCACAGATCACCGCACAGACCGTCAGGAGTAGAATATTCGATAATTGCAGGAATCAGCGATTTGCTTGCTTGCCTGCAATCTTGCAGAGCCGCCCTGCACTTTTGCAGGTTCGAAGAAACTCGATTTCGGCGGACTTTGAAAAAATGCAGAAAATGGCATTTCGTCTGAGACCCTGCAATCTTGCGGATCCATCTGCAAAATTGCAGGGTCACGGATCGCTAACTCACTGATTTCCCTAGCAACTAGCAATAATGGAAAGGTTGTCACACTTTCATTAAGCGCTCTTCTCATGACGGTAGCTACGTAGGCTAGCAGCAAAGTGCGAAAGAAACACCAGCATTACACCGAGCATGCCACCCAAGACAAGAGAAAGCGCAAGAATCAGCGCCTTACGTGGCTCGCTCGCTGCAACCGGAGAGTAAGCATATTCCGCAACGTCCACGAGTCGTTCAACAGGGCTATTGTGCTCATTCCCAGCGCTTTCTAAGCCCACTCCAGTTTCGATCTGTAAAAGCGCATCTTGGTATTGCGCTAGCTCTCTTTCAATTCGAAGTATATCCGAGCTTCTGAGCTGCTGATCCAATGATGCCCGCAAAACGGCGTGCTCTACTTCCAGTGCCTGCAGGCCACGATAGTACTCGGGCGGAGAAAGCTGTTGCGTTATTACAGGCTCATCGATTCCCAATCGACGTGCTATCGCAATAGCCTGCTCTAGCTCGAACAGCTGCTGCATCCGCTCGGACTGCAATTGTGCCACTTGATAATCCAGCAGTGATTCAAGCCGGGCCACCTCGGCCTCAATTTCGCCAACAAGAATTTGAATGCGCTCTGACCATAACGCTTCGGCCGTATCATTTACATAGGCATTAAGCAGCTCAGCACCCGGCTCACCTTCGTGATAGCGGTATGTCACCGCCATTCTATAGTTCCCATTGCGGTCGGCATTCAGCCCGCTAACACTCATTCGCTCACTGAACAGGCGGCGAAGGTCGCCATACTGGGAAATATTAGATGTGAAGCCTTCCTCACTCCCCTCCAGAAATCTCTCAAAATTGCTATAGCTGGAAAGTCGATTGACCAGATCCTGATATAGATCTTCAGATACTATCCACGATACCGGGTAATTGATGGCTTCACCCTCAGCCTCCTGTTCGCGCTGTTCCCTTTCGACAAATCCAGCCGCTGGTAACAGGCGATTAATATCGGCGAAGTGGCTATCTGGAGCTGGCATAGCCCTGAAGCTTGTTTCATAGGTGGAGGGGGTTATCGCCAAATAGGAAAAGGCGGCAATGACGGCAACAGCCACGCTGCCAACGATCCAGTACCAGCCTTCTATCAGCATCAGTGCCAGGTCGCGCAGGTCGATTTCGTCGTCGTTTCGATTGGGAGCGTATTCAGGAGTGCTCATCGAGCAAGCCGTCCTCTTTGGCAGGTGGCAGGGCGTTCAGGCACGCTACCGCCCGGGGATTACACCGGACGCGTTCCCATGCCCTAAAACAGTCATAGATACCGAAGGCAGCCACAGCGGTGCCGGCGCAAGGAATGATCCAGGCAGGGCTCGATCAGCCTCGGTTCGGGGCGCCGCCTTGGTTTACTCAAGCCGATGGGCCCACGGTATCGTTTTCATTGTGAGCGAGTATTCTACGCCAACGCCCGCCTGGCCTCCACGGTGAATCGCCAAGGGAATCCATAGCTTCCGCCATTTTACTCGCCCTGCCCAGCCGTGATATAGCGACACCCCGTGAAGCAATGTCTACCTTCAGCACCTCAAGGAAATATCCATCGCACTATCCCCTTGGGGATATCGCCAGGCCAGCGCCCGGGGTGCTCCACTGGCGTCACCACACCTCAACAACAGCTCTCTACAAAAACAAGGTGAACGCAATGGACAAGGCGACCTCCCATCCGCGTGGGCATGGCCTGCGCGCCGACAGCGGCCTGCGCCGCGGCTTGATCTTCCTGGCAGTGGTCCTGGTAGCCAGCTTGAGCGGCCACTGGCTGGCCGCCGAGGGGCACTACGGGGCCTATGTACTGCTGCCCACCCTGGTGGTGATCAGCATGGCGCTGATCACCCAACGCACCCTGGAGGCGCTGCTGGCCGGGGCCCTGAGCGGCTTTCTCCTGCTCTCCCCCACCACCGCCGTGCAGGAGATGGCGGTCACCGGCCTCACGGTGATGCAGGACCCCACCATGGGCTGGATCATCCTGGTCTGCGGCCTGCTGGGCAGCCTGATCGGCCTGCTGCAGTTCGCCCGGGGCACCGAGGCCTTTAGCCGCAGCGCCGGGCGCTACCTGACGACCCGCCGCGGCGCCATGCTGGGCAGCACGGGCCTGGGCGCGCTGATCTTTATCGACGACTATCTCAATGCCATGACCGTCTCGGCGGCCATGAAGCGGCTCTTCGACAAGCTGAAGATCTCCCGCTCCATGCTGGCCTATATCGTCGATTCCACGGCGGCGCCCATCTGCCTGCTGATCCCCTTCTCCACCTGGGCCATCTACCTGGCCGGCCTGCTGGAGAGCAACCGGGTGGCCGAGTCCGGCCAGGGCTTCGCCTACTACCTGGGGCTGGTGCCCTACCTCTTCTACCCCTGGGTGGCGCTGGTCCTGGTGATCCTGGTGGCCCTGGGGGTGGTGCCGGTGCTGGGCCGCATGAAGGCCGCCGAGCGGGGCGAGGAGGTACGGCTGGACGATGACGCCCTGGCCCAGCAGGAGGAAACCTGCACCCGCCGCCCGCCGCGGTTGATCAACTTCCTGCTGCCGGTAGCCACCCTGCTGCTGGCCACCTGGTGGTTCGATATCGATGCGCTGATCGGGGTGGGCTTCGCCCTGCTGGTGACCCTGGCGCTCTACGTGGCCCAGGGTATCGCCCCGCTGAACCGCCTCTTCGATGAGCTCCTGGCCGGCTTCCAGCAGATGCT
Organism: Halomonas sp. NCCP-2165; assembly: GCF_023708045.1. Taxonomy (NCBI): domain Bacteria; kingdom Pseudomonadati; phylum Pseudomonadota; class Gammaproteobacteria; order Oceanospirillales; family Halomonadaceae; genus Halomonas; species Halomonas sp. NCCP-2165. Next base: position 4,035 of record NZ_BRCY01000016.1, on the reverse strand, counting down.
GCTGCCGCTGGGCATCGTCTTCGCCGCCTTTATGCTGCAGTCGGTGAACGAGTCCCTGGGCCTCACCGAGACGCTGATCGGCTGGGTGGAGCCGCTGATGCGCAGCGCCTGGCTGCCGGGTATCACCTTCCTGGTGCTGGCGGGGCTCGCCTTCGCCACCGGCTCCTTCTGGGGCGTCTATGCCATCGCCTTCCCCATCGTGATCCCGCTGGCCCAGGCCACCGACGCCTCCCTGCCGCTGACCCTCGGCGCCATGATCTCCGCCGGTGCCTTCGGCTCCCATGCCTGTTTCTTCGGCGACTCCACGGTGCTCAGCGCCCGGGGCTGCGGCATCACCCCCATGCAACACGCCCTGACCCAGTTGCCCTATGTGCTGCTGGCGGCCGGGGTTAGCGCCAGCCTGTTCTTCCTGCTCGGCTAAACCACAACACCCACAAGGAGACTCCCCATGCGCCGTACCGCCTTCGCCTTTCACGAACACTGCCTGTGGCATGACGGTGGCCCCTGCTCGGTGTTTCCCGCCCCCGGTGGCCATGTGCAACCCGCCGGTGCCGCCGAGCACCCGGAGACCAAGCGCCGCCTGCGCAACCTGCTGGAGGTGACCGGGCTGATGGACGAGCTGGTGCCGATCAAGGGCGCCCCCGCCGAGGAGGCCGACCTGCTGCGCTTCCATACCCGTGACTACCTCGACCGCCTGGCGGCCATGAGCGAGCAGGGCTTCGGCGATGCCGGCGAGTGTGCGCCCCTGCGCAAGGACAGCTACGCGATCGCCAAACGCTCCACCGGCCAGGCCATCGCCGCCATGGACGCCGTGCTGCGCGGCGACTGCGACAACGCCTATGCCCTGTGCCGGCCGCCGGGCCACCATGCCGAGCGCGACCGGGGCCGCGGCTTCTGTCTGCTGGGCAATATCCCGGTGGCGGTGATGACCATGATGGAACGCCACGGTGTCCGTCGGGTGGCGGTGCTCGACTGGGACGTTCACCACGGCAACGGCACCCAGCAGGCCTTCTGGGAAAGCGACGAGGTGCTGGCCATCTCGCTGCACCACGATAGCAACTACCCGGTGGACAGCGGCGGCCTGGCGGAGCGCGGCGAAGGGGCCGGCTTCGGCCATACCCTCAATGTGCCGCTGCCCGCCGGTAGCGGCATCGGCGCCTACCAGGCCTGCCTGGAGCGGGTGGTGATCCCGGCACTGGAGCGCTTCCGGCCGGAGCTGATCGTGGTGGCCTGCGGTTTTGATGCCAGCGCCATGGACCCGCTGGGCTGCATGCTGCTCAATAGCACCGCCTTCGGGCGTATGACCGAGCAGTTGGTGGCCGTCGCCGAGCGGCTCTGCCAGGGGCGCCTGGTGATGGTGCACGAGGGCGGCTACTCGGAAGGCTATGTGCCCTTCTGCGGCCATGCGGTGATACAGGCGCTCTCCGGCAGCACGATCGCCGCCCGGGACCCCGCCAATGACGAGATCGCCCGCTGGGGCGGCCAGGGCCTCGAGCCCCACCAGGCCGAGCTGATCGGCCGCGCCGCCGACCTGGTGGGGGAGATTCGCGGGCCGCGGTGAGGTGGTTTGGTGTTGTGGTATATCGGGGCGCCTACGGCGCCCATCGCCGACTGAAGTCAGCTCCTACGGTGGAGATTGCCACCAGGTGGGAGCCTGCTTCAGCAGGCGATTGGGGCGGTTAGCGAGCGCTCAGATCGCCGAGAGAGGGGTGCCCTGGGGGTCCAGGCCACCATGCTATGCTAGGTTCATCGCTCTACCCCACCTCCAGATCGTCGCTTTCGATCACTTGGCCCTCTGTCGGAGTCAGTCGTCCTCCATGGCATCGCCTCCTTCCCTTCCCCCCGCCAGCCTGGTGCCCATGGCCCGGCTGGCGGACCAGGTCCGCTCCCCGGAGTTTCTGACCGGCCTCGGCCAGGCCCTGGAGGCCTACTTCCCGGGCATCAGCCAGGTGGTCTTTCATTTCGCGGCCCGGGGTCGCCCCACGGTGCTGGCCCATAACCTCAGCGCCGACCTGGAGCGCCGGGTGCTGGCCCCCTATGTGGAGCGCATGTACCTGCTCGACCCCTGCTATCGCCACTGGCAGACCGAACGCCGCGGCGGCCTGGCCAGCCTGGATGAGCTGGCCCCGGCGGGCTTTCGCCACAGCGACTACTACGCCACCTACTATCGGGACCTGGGGCTCTACGACGAGGCGTCGGCCTTCTTTCCCCTGGACGACGGCGACTGCCTGTCGCTCTCCTTCGGTTTCTATCGCCGCAATCACACGCCCAGCCAAGGCGAGCTGCTGGCCACCCTCGACTACCTCTTTCCGCTGCTCGAGGCGCTGATCCGCCAGTTCTGGCTGGCCAGCAGCCTGCACCTGCCCACCCCGGACGAGTCGCCCAGCCTGCTGCACAGCTTCGGCCAGGGAGTGCTCAGCGAGCGGGAGCGCCAGGTCGCCTGGCTGATCCTGCGCGGCCATACCGGCCCGGAGATCGCCACCGAGCTCGGCATCACCCCCGGCACCGTCAAGAATCACCGCAAGCGGCTCTACGCCAAGCTGAATATCGGCAGCCAGGCGGAGCTGTTCCGGCAATTCATGCTCTTCCAGCACCGCGAGAGCCTGGGATAGGCACCTTCCTGGCTCAGCACCTGGCCTGAGAGCCGTCGAGCATTGGTATCTGGAGCAAGAGTATGCGGCTCGTTTCTTGACTACCTGATGGCCGGAATAAGCGGAATCGCCGAATCGCCTGCTGAAGCAGGCTCCTACCACCCCAGTGGCAACCTCCACCCCGTAGGAGCTGGCTCCCCACACCCCGTAGGAGCTGGCTTTAGCCGGCGATAGCCCCAGATCGCCTGCTGAAGCAGGGTCCTACCACCCCAGTGGCAACCTGCACCCCGTAGGAGCTGGCTCCCCACACCCCGTAGGAGCTGGCTTTAGCCGGCGATCTCTTACTAAGCTATTGGCCAGCTTAATAGGAGAAAAGGTCATGGAACGACCCCACGGTGACGCGCTTCGGCTGGGGCGGCACTCCATGGTTGGTGGCCATTATCTTGTCACAGCTGTCACCAGAGACCGGGAGGCCCTTTTTCTCGAGCCCGCCGCCGCGCGCCTGGCCTGCCGCAGCTTCTACGCGGCCAGCGTTGCCTGCCACGCGGATACTCTAAGCTTCGTGGTCATGCCGGATCATATCCACTGGTTGCTCATCGTACAGGGTGAACTTTCGAAAGCGGTGCAGCGCTACAAGGCTCAAGTGAGCCATGGATTGGGGCAACCGGTATGGCAGCGTGGCTTCCACGATCGGGCGATTCGCAATGAGGCGGACCTGATGCCCGCGGCTCGCTATCTGGTGGCCAACCCACTGCGTGCCGGCCTGGTGAAAAACATCGGTGATTACCCCTATTGGAATGCCATTTGGTTATAGGAGCTTCTCCCTACTCTGTAGGAGCTAGCTTTAGCTGCGGTCCGACGCTTCGGCGATAGCCTTGTAGGAACCGACTTTAGCCGCGGTCCAACGTCTCGACGATTTGATACCTCAGCAACCGCCCCAATCGCCTGCTGAAGCAGGCTCCTACCACCCCAGTGGCAACCTGCACCCCGTAGGAGCTGGCTCCCCACACCCCGTAGGAGCTGGCTTTAGCCGGCGATAGCCCCAGATCGCCTGCTGAAGCAGGGTCCTACCACCCCAGTGGCTAACTGTGTAAACCCACCAGGTTGTTCACGGAAAGACCTAGCCGGCTAACCGGAGGATGGTAATCCAAGCTGGCATGCGGTCGATGCCAGTTGTACTGGTGAAGCCAAACCAGCAGATACCGGCCCCGCTGTTCCGAGCTGTCATAGGATCGCGCATAGGCCCATTCGCGCAGGGCGGTTTGAATAAACCGCTCTGCCTTGCCGTTGGTGCGTGGGCGATAGGGGCGGGTACGCTTGCGCTTCAGCCCCAGTCGCCGGCATAGGCGGCGGAAGGCCCGGGATCGGTAGCAGGCACCGTTGTCGGTTAGCACGCGTGTGAAGCGAACCCCCAGCCCCCGGTAGTACCGCACGGTCTCCAGCA